>JALRCL010000017.1 GCA_023268575.1 Patulibacter sp. | reverse complement strand
CGCCGCCTGGGCGAGTACCGCGCGCTCGTGTCGCACCCCGAGCGGCGCATGGCGACCGAGCTGCGCGTCGCGCTCGCCGCCGGCGAGCAGCGAGGACGCGGCGTCGAGGGCCCGGGGGATCGCGACGGCCACCGCGCGGTCCTCGGGCCGCAGGCGGACGTTGCGGCTCGAGCGGGCCAGGCCGTCGGGCTCGCGGACGGTCGGGACGACCTCGATCCGGACCGGCAGGTCGAGGTCGCGCACGAGGCGCCGGATCACGAGCACCTGCTGGGCGTCCTTGGCGCCGAACAGGGCGACGTCCGGCCCGACCATGTTCAGGAGCTTCGTGACGACGGTCGTGACGCCGTGGAAGTGGCCGGCGCCGCGGTGCGCGCCCTCGAGGCGCTCGGTCAGCGGTCCGCCGACGCGGACCTCGCTCGCGAAGCCGTCGGGGTAGACCTCCTCGACCGGCGGGGCGAAGAGCACGTGCGCCCCGGCGTCGGCGGCGGCGACGGCGTCGTCGGCCTCGGTCCGCGGGTACGCGTCGAGGTCGCCGGCGTCGTTGAACTGCGTCGGATTGACGAACAGCGACACCACCACCTCGTCGGTCGCCTCGCGTGCGGCGGCGATCAGCGCGAGGTGCCCGTCGTGCAGCGCGCCCATCGTCGGCACCAGCCCGACCGTCCGTCCCGCGCGGCGCGAGGAACGCAGGTGGGTCCGCAGCTCGGCGACCGTCCGGATCGTCCTCACGCGGAGGCTCCCGTCAGGGCGCCGTCGCGGCTGGCCGCGACGCGCTCGGTGGCGGCGGTGAGCGCGTCGAAGAGCGCCAGGTCCGCGGACGGCAGCCGCTCGGCGACGGCGTCGCGCTGGCGGGCGACGGTCGCGGCGTCGCCGCGGGCGACCGGCCCGGTCAGCGCGGCGGGGCCGTCGGCCAGCCAGCGCTCCAGCGCGACGCGGGCCAGCGGCGCGAGCGCCTCCCGCGGGACGCCGGCGCTCGTGGCGAGCCGCTCGGCCAGCGCCTCGACGGCCTGCAGGTAGTTCGCTGCGACCGATGCGGCCGCGTGGTAGGCGGCGCGATCGTCGTCGGCGACGGCGAAGGCGTCCATGCCGAGGGTCGCGGCGATCGCACCGGCGATGTCGCGCGCCCGGGGTGTCGACCCGGCGATCGCGCACGGGGCGCCGCGGAGGTCGGCGTCCGGACCCGGCACCGTCATCAACGGGTGCAGCGAGAGCGCCTCGTGCGGCGCGAGCGGCGCGAGCGTCGTGGCGCCCGAGCAGTGCCCGACGATCGGGCCGGGAGCGATCGTGGCGGCCGCCGCGGCGATCGCGGCGTCCGGCACGCACAGCAGGACGACGTCGGCTCCGGCGCCGTCGAAGCCCCGCCCGTGGGGGCCGGACACCGGCGCACCGGCGTCGCGGAGGGCGCGGGTCAGCGCGCCGCCGAGGCGGCCGCGGCCGACGACGGCCAAGCGTGGGAGCGGCGCACGTCGTGGTGCGCTCGGACGGGTGTCCATGAGTGTTCCGGTCCAGCTCCCTGAGGGGGGATGCCGGTCGCGTGCATCGAAGAAACAGCGGTCCTGCGGAATGGTCCGTCCCGCGTCGCGGTGACGGCCGTCCTTGAGTTGTAGCACCCGTCGCGGGGAACACCAACCCCGCCGGACGGGACCCCCAGGATGGCGGGGCGCGGCTCGAAAACCCCATCGAGAAGCGGGGTTTTCGCGGCAGCCGCCGCCGGGTGGGGGCGGCGGCCGACGCCGCCGCCCCCTGGAGGCGCTAGCGCCCGGCCACGAGCCGGTCCAGCGAGAACGAGCGGCTGCGCGACGGGCCGCCCTTGCGCGACGGGACGCGCGTCTCGACGCGGTAGAACGCCGCCGAGCCGTCGGCCGGCGGGGCGAAGATCGCCGTGAAGCGGCCGGTCTTCGTGGTGTCGACCGTGGCCACCGTCCGGTAGCTCGTGCAGCCGGTCTGGATCCGGACGCGGACCGCGGTGCCGCGCCGCGGGTACGGCGCGGAGACGCGGCCGGCGATCTTGATCTTCCCGCTCGTCAGCGACGACGACGTGATGTTCGTGCGACGGGTCAGCCGGACCGACCGGCTCGACGCGCTGCCGGACGTCGCCGAGTAGCGCAGCGCGAACGACGTCGCGAGGTAGCGCTTCGCCGGCGCGCGGAGCGTCGCGCCGAACGTCCCGTCCTTGCGGACGGTGGCGGTCCCGGCCTGGCGCGCGCCCGCGCCGCGGCGCGCGACCCGGATCGTGACCCGCTTGCCGACGAGGGCGCTCTCCGCGACGCCGGTCACCCGGACGCCCGAGGTCGAGCGCCGGACGTCGAGGATCGACAGGCGGCGCTTCTCGCAGATCAGGCGCTCGGCCGCGACCTGGCCCTGGGTCTTGCCGCCGGTCGCGACTCCGCCGCCGCCACCGCCGTTCCCGCCGGCGCCCCCGAGGGCGACGATCGTCACGCGCTTGCGGCTCGTGGTGACGTCGCCGTTGGAGTCCTTGATGGTGATCTCGACGTCGTACTCGCCGGGCGGGAACTGCTCCGGCGGCAGGCCGGCGGTGCAGCTCGAGGTGCCGGGGTCGATGTAGGTCTGGACGCTGCGCGGCGTCCCGCCCACGGGCGCGGCCGTCGCGGTGCACTCCGTGATCGTCGCGCCGCTCCCCGGAGCGACCGGGAAGACGACGAGCGGGCCGATCGCCACCGGGTCGCCGACCTGCGGCGCGGTGAGGACGATCTGCTTCGACACGCGGTCGGTCGAGCCGTCGCTGGCCACGGCGTCGATCGTGACGTCGTAGGTCCCCGGCGGGTACTGCCCGCGGGGCAGATCGACGGAGCAGCGGCCCTCAGCGACGTTCCCGGGCAGGGCGACGGGCGCGCCACCCACGGGCGTCACGGTGATCGTGCAGGACGTCAGGGTCGTGCCCTCGGCCAGGACGAGCGTCGCCCCGACGTTGCGACCCGCCAGCGTCACGTCCCCGAGGCCCGGGTAGCCGACGCGCAGGTCCGCGGGGGCGCTCGTGGCTTCGCCGGGGTCGGCGCCGTCGGTGACGGCGTTGACGGTCGTGCGGTATCCGCCGGGGGCGATGTCGCGCGGCACGCTCGCGGTGCAGGCACCGCCGGCCCAGGTGCCGGCGATCGTGCGGGCGTCGCCGCCGGCGAGCGGGGCGAGCGTGAAGGAGCAGCGGGCGATCGTGCGGCCCGTCGGCGGCGTCACCGCCGCGGTCAGCGACCGGGAGCCGGTGGTGCTCGGCACGCCGACGGTCGGCGGCGCGGGGATCGCGCACGGGGTGCCGTGGTCGTTGACGCTCGCGATCGCGAGGGAGACGTCGAGCAGCTTGATGCTCGCGACGCTCAGGACCTCGATCCGCAGCGCCGTGCGCGCGACGCCGTCGGCGGTCTTCACCTCGTGGCCGGGCGTGAGCCGCACGATCGGGGCCAGCGGATCCAGCGCGTTCGTGATCGTCTGCACCGGACCGGTGAGGTCGACCGCCTGGCCGAAGACCGCGACGTCCCCGACGTCGTAGGAGCTCGTGTACTGGGCCGCGCCGGCGGCGCAGGTCGCGCTCGCCTGCGCCTCCAGCGCCGAGACGCTGACGAGCTCGGCGCCCGCGACCGAGATCTTCAGCCCGGCGACGCGCGACGTCGACGCCGGCGCCTGGAGGCGCGGGACCTTCGTCGCGTCGATCGTCGTCGTGGCGCTGATCGCGCCGAGGTCGATGCCGAGCGGCGCCAGTCGGCTCGTCACCTGCGCGAGCGCGCCGCCGAGCGGCGTGGCGCCGTTCGTGACGCACGGCGTGCCGTCCTCGCCCGTGCGCAGGAGGCCCTCGATCGGGTCGAGGATCTGGTCGAGCACGACCCCGAGCGGCCCCGAGGCGACGTCGAGCGTCTGCGCGCGACAGCTCCAGCCGTCCGTCGGCGTCGCGGCTCCCGCCGGCGCCGCGGTCGCGGTGGCGCCCGCGACGGCCGCGAGCAGGAGCACGGCGAGGCGCGCGAGCCGTGAGCCTGAGCGCCGGGCGCTCCGGGGAGGTCGTCGGGTGGGAGCGGTGCGCGGCATGAGGGGGTCCCGGGTTGCGGGGTGGACGGCGAGCGACGCGCGCGCGTGGCGCGTCGCGGACAGGCGCAGTATGGGACATCGTCCCGCCGCCGTGGGGGTTCCTGGCGCGCCGGGGCGCAGGCCCGCGGCCTCGTCGGAGCGCGGGCGGCGGGCGGGCCGCGTGAGGGTGGCGGCAGGATCGCGCGACCGGTCCACTAGCCTCGGTGACCGATGTCCGCGGGTCCGTCGAACGCCGCCGCGCCCGAGGAGGACCCGGCCGGCGGGGACGCCGCGCCCCGCCGCGCCGCCCTCGAGGCGCTCGCTCGGGACGCCCGTGGCTGCCGCCGGTGCCCGCAGCTGGCCGCGGCTCGCACGACCGTCGTCTTCGGCCGCGGCGACCCGGACGCCGAGCTGCTGCTCGTCGGCGCCGCGCCGGGACGGGCGGAGGATCGGCAGGGCCTGCCGCTCGTCGGCGAGCCCGCCCGGCTGCTCGACGAGCTGTTGCGCGACGCCGGGATCGACCCGGAGCGGACCTACCGCACGACGGTCCTGCGCTGCCGCCTGCCGGACAACCGCGACCCGCTGCCCGAGGAGGTGGCGCACTGCGCCGGGTACCTCGCGCGGACGGTCGAGCTCGTGCGCCCGCGGGTCGTCGTCGCGCTCGGCGCCTTCGCGACGAAGCTCCTGCGCGGCGATCCGGCGCCGATCCGGCGCGTGCACGGACGGGACGAGATCCGCACGATCGGGCGGCGCGCAGTCCGGCTGCTGCCGCTCTACGACCCCGCGGCCGCGCTCTACGCCGAGGACGCGGTCGCGGCGCTGCGCGCCGACGTCGCCCGCCTGCCGGCGCTCCTGGCCCTTCCGGCGCCGCCCGACCCGGTGCCCGCGGTGACGGCGGCCGTGGCGTCCGGCTCGTCGCCGTCCGGCGACGCGCTCCACTCGGCGGCCGTGCCGGAGGCGGACGGCGCCCCGCCGTCCGCTGCGGCGGCGTCGCCCGTTCCGGCCTCCGACCAGTTGCCGCTGTTCGGCGGGTCCTGAGAGACGGCCGTGCTGGATCCGCTGCCCTTCCGTTGGCCGACGCTCGTCTTCACGGTCCTGCAGGCGGTGCTCGTCCTGCTGCCCGCGGCCGGACTGCCGCGCTGGGCCTCGCGCTTCGGCGGGCGCTGGTGGTCGCTCGTGCTGCCGGGGTCGATCGCGGTCGTCGTCGCGGGCCTCGCGGTGCTGCCCGACGCCGCGGACGTCCTGACCTGGCTCGCGCTCGTCGCGCTGCCGCCGCTGGCCGCCGCGACGCTCGGCTGGGCGCTCGTCGGCCGCCCCCGGGCCTGGTGGGCGCTCGGCGCGGTGCCGCTGCTGGCCGTGGCGATCGCCGCGGAGGGCGAGCGTGCCGGCGACCTCGCCGCCCTCGCGATCACCGCCCTGAGCTGCGTCGCGCTCGGGCGGCTGCTCGTCGGGGCGGTGACGACCGCGACCCCCTCCGGGACGGCCTGGATCCGCGTCGGGCTCGTGGCGATGGCGGCGATCGACGCCGTGCTCGTCTTCTCCAGCGCGCTGGACGCCCCGAACGCGACGCTCAACGCCGCGGTCCCCGCCCCGGGGCTCCCGCAGCTGCAGTACCTGTCGCTGGAGCGGGCGTCGCTGGGCTACGGCGACGTGTTCGTCGCCGGCGTGCTCGGCGCGGTGCTCGCGGCCGAGGGGGCGAGTCGGGCGCTGCGCGTCCGCGCCGCGGCCCTCCTGCTCCTCCTGGGGATCGCGTTCGACCTGCTGTTCTGGGTCGTTGACACGCTCCCGGCGACGGTCCCGGTCGCCGCGGTCGCGCTGCTCGTCGGCGGGCTGCGCGGCGTCCGGCCGGGCGCGGGGGTCAGGCCGGACCGGCGCTGAGGTCGCGTGCCGGCGGCGCGGGCTCGGGCAGCGGCTCCTCGCGCACCCCGGGGGCCGGCCGGCTGAACCACGCGAGCCCGAGCGTCACGACGGCGGCGACCGCCTGGCCGACGAGCACGATCGTGGCGAACTCCGTGGCGCTCCAGCCCTGGCGCGACAGGAGGGCGATCTCCACGACCGCGAGCACGAACAGCGGCACGAGGTGGCGATGGCGGCCGATCGCCGAGAGGTACTGCACCGCCATGAGCGTGATCGACAGGAGGAGCATCGCGCCGCCGAGCAGCGGGAGCGCCTCGGAGGCGACGTCGAAGTCCGGGCCGAACGCCGTGCGCAGGAGGAAGCCGGGGATCGCGACGAAGATCGCGATCGCGGGCGTGCCGATGAGCAGCAGGAAGAGGATCGCGCGGCGGAGGATCGGGTGCGGGTTCTCGCCCGCCACCGCCCGGCGGGTGGCCTCGGGCAGCAGGTGCAACGCGACGCCGACGGCGACCCAGACCACGGCCTTCGCGGCCACCGCCGCCGCCGCGTAGGAGCTGGCGATCTCGTCGGTGAACTCGCGCTTGGCGAGGATCGTGTCGACGTTCTGCATGATCGCCACGAGCAGCAGCGAGAGGATCACGGTCCCCTCGGCCCGGGCGAGGGCCGAGAGCGGGGTCGGCCGGTCGCCGGAGGCGACCTCGCCGTGGGCGTGCAACCGCCGCAGCCGGCGGTCCATGCCGAAGGCGAGGATCGCGAAGGCCGCCGGGGCCGCCGCGAACGCGCCGGTGACCTCGGTCCCCTCCCAGACGATCGGGGCGACGGTCACGAAGACGAGCGCCGCGACGAGCCGCAGCACCGCCTCGAGCACGATCGAGCCGGCCACGGCGTCGAAGTCGCGCAGCCCCTGCAGCGCGCCGCGCTGGAGGCAGACGAGCAGCCACAGCGCACCGGTCACCGGCAGCAGCCCGGCTGCCCCGCGGTGGCTGTCGACGCCGATGAGCTGCGCCAGCGGGGCCCGGAAGACGACGCCGAGGACGAAGAGCACGACGGCGAGGACGAGCACCTGTCGTGTCCACGCCGAGACCTCGCGGTAGGGCTCGTGGTGGCCCTGCGCCGTCCAACGGACGATCGCGCGCGCCGCGGCCGCCTGGATCGCCTGACCGGAGACCTGCATGATCAGGAACGCCGCCACGAGCGCGGCGAGCGAGGCGTAGCCCGTCTTGCCGAGGAGCCGCGCCAGCAGCACCGTGAAGAGCAGCTGGATCGCGTTGTTCAGCATCGACGCCGCCGCGAGCTCGGCCGCGCGGCCGGTCTCGGTCGCGCGCAGGGCCTGGAGCCGCTGGAGGGAGGAGGAGCGAGGCATCGGAAGCGACGTCCCTGCCGGGTCGGCGGGCGCGGGCGGCGGCCGCACCGGGGCGAGCGGACGGACGGGGAAGGCTACCGCCGGGGCGCGCGCCGGCACCCGCCGCCCGTCCGGCGGGCGCTCGTCCGGCGCTCGTCGTCGTGCCGGCCGCGGCACCTATCATCCGCCGCGATGCACGGCCGGCACCGACCCGTGGTGGTGCTCCTCGCCACCGGCGTGGCGGCGCTGGTCCCTGCGCTGCCGGCCGCCGCGCAGGAGCCCGCCGTCGGGCAGCTGCTGCGCGATCCGCCGGCGCTCGAGGCACCACCCTCCCGGACGGGCTCCGGCGACCGGACGTCGTCGGGCACCACCGATCCACGGACCGCCGACGCGAATCGCGAGCGGCGCGCGGCCGCCCGGCCGAGCGCGCTCGCCGAGACCGGCGCCGACCTGCGCGGGCTCACGCTCCTCGGCGCCGCGCTGCTGCTCGGCGGCGTCGGCCTGCGGCTGCGGACGAGCCATGTCCGCTGGTGAGCGACGCCCCTCCGGCGCGCTGCGCACGACCACGCCGGAGGAGACCGAGCGGCTCGGCGCACGGATCGCCGAGGCCCTGAGCCCCGGGGACGTCGTGCTGCTGCGCGGCGACCTGGGGGCCGGCAAGACGACGCTCGTGCGCGGGGCCGCGCGCGCGCTCGGGGCCGCGGGACCCGTGACCTCGCCGACGTTCGCGCTCGCCCACCGGTACGATCTGCCGGAGGGCCGTCGCGTCGCGCACCTGGACCTCTACCGGCTCGCCGGCCTCGGCGAGGAGGACGAGGAGCTCGTCGACGAGGAGCTGGACGGCAGCACGATCGGGCTCGTGGAATGGCCCGACGCGGTCGCCCCGCTGCTCGGCGACCGCGTCCGGCTGGAGGTCGACCTGCACCACGACGGCGGCGACGGGCGCCGGATCGAGCTGCGGTGGCGCCCGTGAGCTGGACGCTCGCCCTCGACACCGCGACGCCTGCCACCGTCGCCGGGGCCCTCGGCCCGTCGCCGGAGGCGGCGGCCGGCGCCCGCGAGACGCCCGCGCCCGGCTCCCGCCCCGACCACACCCGCCGCCTGCTCCCGCTCGCCCGCCGGGCGCTCGCCGACGCCGGGGGCGCGCTGGGGGCCGTCGACCGGATCGTCGTCGGCCTCGGCCCGGGGACGTTCACGGGGATCCGCGTCGGGGTCTCGAGCGCCCGCGCGCTGGCGCTCGGGCTCGGGGTCGAGGTCGTCGGCACCCCGACGCCGTCCGCGCTGGCCGCCGCGGCGCTCGGCGACCGCCCGGGTGCCG
>JALRCL010001010.1 GCA_023268575.1 Patulibacter sp. | reverse complement strand
CGGGCGACGAGGAACCCGTGACCCGCGTTGACGATGTTCCAGCCGAAGCCGTTGTCGTCGTACCGCGCGAAGGCGATCGCGTTGCTCACCGGGTCCTGGCCACCGACGCGGCGCACGGTGCCGTAGCGGCGCAGCTGCTTGGTCACCGCGGGCGAGATGACCTTCGACGGCCCCAGGACGTAGATCGTCGGGTCCTGGTGATCGCGGAGCTGCCGGACGGTGTCGGCCGGCACGGCGTTGCGCCCGACGAACGCGATCGGCGTGCCGGACTTCGCGGCGTACGCCGCTGCCGGCAGCGCGAAGGCGGGCTGCTCGCTGCTGACGACGAGGACGGCGTCGCTGGCCCGTCGCTTCGCCGCGGCGAGGAAGCGGTCGATGCCGAGCGCGACGCCGGCCGGGTCGGTGCCCTCGATGGCGGTCGCGCGCAGGCCCTCCGGCCGCGGGGCCCCGCCGACCCGGATGACCTGGACGTTGTCGATGCCCGGGCTGCCGGCGGGGCGCAGCTCGCGCAGCGCGTCGCGGGTCGCGTCCGGCAGCTCGTCGCCGTCCGAGAAGAGGGTCGGAGCCCCGACGGGGTCCGCGTTCAGCGCGCTGGCGGCGAGCGCGACCCGCCAGTCGCGCTGGTTCACGAGCGCGACGGCCCGCGCCTGGGTCTCGGCCGCGCCGCCGGAGTACACGGCGCGCGCCACGGCGGCTGCGGCCGCGGGTCCGTCGTCCGTCGCGGTCCGGGTGGTGTTGCGCGTGGCGACGACGGGGAACCCGAGGTCGGTCGCGGTCGTGGAGCGATCGTCCTTCGGCTCCGGCGCGAACGGCGAGCGGGACGAGTCGTCCTGTCCGCAGCCGGCGAGCGCCACGGCGACGAGGCCGAGCGCGATCGACGGACGGAGGCGCGGGATCGGAGCCATCGGCGGGAACCTACCGCCTCCGGGCCTGCGGCTCGCCGCCCCGTCGCCGTCGCGGACGAGGCCCCGTGGCTTCCCGCGCGCGACGCACGCACGCGCCCGCGGGCGCGGGGTGCCCGATGGACCTCGGCGACATGCAGGATCGCCTGCGGATGCGGGTGCGAGATTGCGAGGCTCCTGTTACAGTGCCGCAAGCCGAATCACCGGATGAGTCCGGTGAGCGGGGGAACCACAGTTCTTGGGGCTTATCCGTCGCTCTGCGATGGAAGCGCTGGCTCTTTCTGCGCTAGCCCGTCAGCTAACCCCGTAGGCCGACGAAAGAGAGCAGATCGTTGCGCCCCTTCACTCGAGCCCTGGCCCTGACCGCTGCGTTCGCGCTGCTCGGTGCCGGCTCAGCGTCCGCGGCCTCGGCCCCCCGGAGCGGCGGCCTCGGCACGACCGAGACCACCACGGCGCCCGTCGCCCAGCCCGCTGCCCCCGGCGCCGTCGCGGTGCCCGCGGGGATGCGCACGACGAACGGCGTGAAGGCCAAGCGCTACAAGGGCAAGACGGTCGACGGCCGGACGGCGTACTTCGCGCGGGTCCCGCTGAAGGCCCCGGCGGCCGTGCAGCAGGCCGTGATCGCCGCGAACAAGATCGTCGGCAAGCCGTACAAGTGGGGCGGCGGCCACGCGAGGATCGAGGACTCCGGCTACGACTGCTCGGGCACCGTGAGCTACGCGCTGATCGGCGCGGGCCTCATGCAGACGCCGCTCTCGTCGTACGAGTTCGACGACAAGTGGGCCGGCGCGTTCGAGGGTCCCGGCCAGTGGATCACGGTCTACGGCAACGCGGGACACGCCTACGCGATCATCGCCGGGCTGCGCCTCGACACCTCCGCGGCGTACGACCGCGGCGGCGCCAAGGGCCCCCAGTGGCGCCCGGACAACCGCAAGGACTCCAAGAAGTTCGTCGCGGTCCACCCGGCGGACCTCTAGTCCCCGCCCGACACCTCCGCGGTGTCCCTCGCGAGCCCCGTCCGGGGCTCGTGCTCGTTCCGGGGCCGGCGCCGGCCAGGGTCCGCGACCCGTCCGCGCGTCACCGGCACGTGACGATCGGCTGGCGTGGGCGCGCTAGGGTGGATCCACGAGATCCACGGCCGTCGCCCGCGACCGGACCCGGGATCCGCACCGTCCCACTCACGCGGAACAAGGGAGCATCGATATGGGCCTCGGCGGCCGCATGTCCACCGTGATCAAGGCCAAGCTGTCCCGTGTCCTGGACAAGGCCGAGGATCCGGGCGAGACGCTCGACTACAGCTACCAGAAGCAGCTGGAGAACCTCCAGAACGTCAAGAAGGGCATCGCGGACGTCGTCACCGCGAAGAAGCGCCTCCAGCTGCAGACGGAGAAGCACCAGCAGGCGATCGTCAAGCTCGACACGCAGGCGCGTCAGGCGCTCGCCGCCGGCAACGAGGAGCTCGCCCGCACCGCGCTGGAGCGCAAGAGCACCATCCAGCAGGAGATGCAGAGCCTCGACCAGCAGGTCAGCGAGCTGGAGAACCAGCAGCAGGCGCTGATCGCCAGCGAGCAGAAGCTGCGCACGAAGGTCGAGCAGTTCCGGACGAAGAAGGAGACCATCAAGGCGCAGTACAGCGCCGCGGAGGCCCAGGTCCGGATCTCGGAGGCCGCCACGGGCGTCGGCGAGTCGATGGCCGAGGTCGGCATGGCGATGCAGCGCGCCGTCGACAAGACGGAGAACATGAAGGCGCGCGCGGACGCGGTCGCCGAGCTCGAGGCCGCCGGCACGTTCGAGGACATGACCGCGCTGGGCTCCGGGCAGGACGACATCGACCGGCAGCTCGCGGAGCTCTCCAGCTCCTCGCAGGTCGACTCGGAGCTCGCCGCCATGAAGGCCGAGCTCGGGACCGGCAGCGCGCCGGCGGCCGAGCTCGGGGCCGGCAGCGGCGACGCGAGCACCGCGTCGACGGAGCCCGCCCAGAAGGAGGCGGACGCGTGATCGTCCGGATCTTCGGCGACCAGCAGTACCGCCTGGCCGACGACCAGCACGCGCCGCTGAACGACCTCGACGACGCGGTCGTCGCCGCGGTCGAGGCCGGCGACGAGGGCGGCTACCGCAGCGCCTTCGACGCGCTGCTCGCGTTCGTGCGCGAGCAGGGCACCCCGCTGGACGAGGACGAGCTCATCGGCAGCGACGTGCTCCTGCCGCCGGCCGACCTCACCCTCGAGGAGGCCGGGCGGGAGTTCACGGGCGAGGGCTTGGTGCCCGACCCCGTCGAGGGCTGAGCCCTCCATGCACCGGGCGAGCGGGCCACCCGCTCGCCCGGCGTGGTCCGCGTCCCGGCGTGCCGCTCAGCCGAGCGGGGCGCCCCAGAGCGGGTACCAGCGGTCCATCTCGGGCTCGAGCGGCATCAGCGGCTCGAGGATGGCGCGGAGCTGCAGCTCGCGCTCCCGATCGCGCTCCTTCGCCTGGCCCGGCATCGGGCTGAACGGGTACCAGCTGCCGCGCTTGGCGAGGTAGATGAGGTGGAGCGGGCGTCCGGTCGTCGCCGGCGCCTCGGCGTCCGGCCCCGCCTCCCGGAACGCGAAGACCGCGCAGAGGACTCGGTCGGCGTAGCCGCCGGCCTGCAGGGCCTCCATCACCGCGTTCACGCCGATGACCTGGTCGTCGACGTCGGGGTCCTTCAGCACCATCCAGCGGTAGCCGAAGTCGTCGTCGCGTCGCTCGACCGTGGTCCCGGTCTCCTCGCCGGTCCCGCGCAGCACGGCCTCGACGTCCGCGGCGATCTGCTGGAAGTCGCCGGTGGCCAGCGGCTGGAAGACGATCGCGGCCTCGCCCGTCGTGACGATGCCCTGCGAGACCTGGAGGTCCAGCGACGCGGTCGTGAGGGCGAAGAGGCGGTCGGGGCGGACCTGCTTGGCGGCCTTCGAGCCGCGACCGAGGAGCGTGTCAAGGAAGCCCATGAGCGCGTCAGACGGTGCGGCCGGCCTGGAGCTGCGTCTCGATCCGCTGGAGGGCGGCGATCCGCTTCTCCGTCGGCGGGTGCGTCGAGAACAGCTGCGACGCGGCGTTCTTCACGCGCGGCGGCACGATGTAGAAGGCCTGGACGGCGCCGACCTCGCGCAGGTCGCGGTCCGGCGTGCGCTGGATCCCGTCGCTGATCCGGACCAGGGCGGCGGCCAGGGCGCTCGGGCGCCCGGTGACCTGCGCGGCGCCGCGGTCGGCGGCGTACTCGCGGTAGCGCGAGAGCGCGCGCAGCAGGAGGAACGAGATCGCGTAGACGAGCGCGGCGACGGCGATGACCGCCAGCAGACCGGGGCCGTCGTCGTCGCGGTCGTCGCCGCCGCTGAACCAGATGCCGTTCTGCACGATCATCGCGGCGAGCGAGGCGAAGAAGCTCGCGACGGTCATGACGAGCACGTCGCGGTGGGCGA
>JALRCL010000962.1 GCA_023268575.1 Patulibacter sp. | reverse complement strand
CGACGTCCTCGCCCAGCAGATCGTCGCGATCGCGGCGTCGAGCACCGACGCGACGGGCGGCGGCGGGGGCGGACGCGGACGGACGGCGCGCGACCCGGGACCGACGAGCTCGCGGACCCTCGTTCGCGACCCGGCGCGCGGCGAGCAGCAGGCGCTCGACGTCGACGAGGACGACGCGCCCGCCGGCGACGCGCCCGAGGACGACGACCGGGCGACGCCGGTCGACGAGGGCCTCGGCGACGGCGTCGCGGTCGACGACCTCTACGCCCTCGTCACCCGCACCCACTCGTACGCCGAGCTGCCGCGCGAGCTGCTGGAGCGGGTGCTCGACATGCTCGACGGGCGCTACCCGTCGCAGGAGTTCGCCGATCTGCGTCCGCGGATCGTCTGGGACCGCGTCGGCGGGACCATCCGCCCGCGTCGCGGCGCGCAGCGGCTCGCGATCGCGAACGCCGGCACGATCCCCGACCGTGGGCTCTACCGCGTGACGCTGCCCGACGGCCGGCGCGTCGGCGAGCTCGACGAGGAGATGGTCTACGAGGCCCGCGCCGGCCAGACGTTCCTCCTCGGGGCCTCGACCTGGCGGATCGAGGAGATCCAGCGCGACCGCGTCGTCGTGACCCCGGCCCCGGGCACGCCCGGTGCGGTGCCCTTCTGGCGTGGCGACCAACGCGGCCGGCCGGTCGAGCTCGGCCGCGCGATCGGCGCGTTCAGCCGCTGGGCGGTCGATCAGGAGGAGGAGACGCTCGTCGCCGACTACGACCTCGACGAGCGCGCGGCGCGCAACCTCCTCGAGTTCCTCCGCGAGCAGCAGGAGGCCACCCGGGTCCTGCCGTCGGACCGGACGATCGTCGTCGAGCGGTTCCGGGACGAGATCGGCGACTGGCGCGTCTGCCTGCTCTCGCCGTTCGGCGGCCGCGTCCACGCCGCCTGGGGCCTCGCCGTCGCGCGCCGGATCCGCGACGAGCTCGGGCTCGAGGCCGACGCGCTCTGGTCCGACGACGGGATCATCCTCCACCTCCCCGACGGCGGCGACCTCGACGGCGACGGCGAGGGCGGCGAGAGCGCCGTCCAGGCCCGGATCGCCGAGCTGCTGCTGCTCGACCCCGACGAGGCGGAGGACCTCATCGTCGGCGAGCTCGGCTCCTCGGCGCTCTTCGGGGCCCGGTTCCGCGAGAACGCCGGCCGCGCGCTGCTCATCCCGCGCGCGCAGCCCGGCCGCCGCACCCCGCTCTGGCAGCAGCGGCTGAAGGCCCAGACGCTGCTCGAGGTCGCCTCGCGCTTCCGCGACTTCCCGATCATCCTCGAGACGTACCGCGAGTGCCTGCGCGACGTGCTCGACGTGCCGGGCCTGCTCGAGCTCCTGCGCCAGATCGACCGGCGCGAGCTCACGGTCGTCGAGGTCGAGACGCAGATGGCCTCGCCGATGGCCGGGTCGCTGCTGTTCGACTACGTCGCGACGTACATGTACGAGGGCGACGCGCCGAACGCCGAGCGACGCGCGGCCGCCCTCTCCCTGGACCGCGACCTGCTGCGGGAGCTGCTCGGCCAGGACGAGCTGCGCGAGCTGATCGACGCCGGGGCGCTCGAGACGGTGGAGGAAGACCTCCAGCACCTCTCCGAACGCACCCGGGCCGCTACCAGCGACGCCCTCGGCGACATCCTGCGCCGGGTCGGCGACCTCACCCCGGCGGAGGCGGCCGAAAGGGTGCTGCCCGGCTGCGATGCCGAGCTGTTC
>JALRCL010000850.1 GCA_023268575.1 Patulibacter sp. | reverse complement strand
GTTCATCGCGACGTACCTCGCCGGCCTCGGCTTCGTCGGCGCGCTCATCGGCTCGATCGCCCGCCCGCTCGGCGGCTGGCTCGCCGACCGCGTCGGCGGCGCCCGCGTGACGCTCGCGTGCTTCGCCGGCATGGCGGCCTTCACGCTCCTGGCGATCGTCGGCGTCTCCGAGCGCTCGTTCCCGCTCTTCTTCGGCGCCTACTGCGTCATCTTCGCCCTCGCCGGCGCGGGCAACGGCTCGACGTACCGGATGATCCCCGCGATCTTCGCCGCGCTCGGCGGCCGTCACGGCGACGACGAGGGCACGCGGCTGTCGTTCAAGCGCCGCGCCGCCGCGGTGATCGGGATCGCCGGCGCGATCGGGGCCTTCGGTGGCTTCCTCATCCAGCTCGTCTTCCGCGAGGCGAGCCTCTCGGTCACGAAGGCCGTCCAGGCGGCGGCGACGCCGGCGGAGAAGGTCCGCGTCGCGACGGAGAACGCGGACTGGTCGATCGGGGCGCTGTGGGTCTTCCTCGTCGCCTACCTCGTGCTCGGCGCGCTCACGTGGTTCTTCTACCTGCGCCCCGGTCGCTCGACCGGGCCCGTCGTCAACGTCGCCGGCGCGACGGTCTGAGGAGGACGCGATGACCACGCACGACACCGACGTCCTGCTGATCGGCGGCGGCATCGCCGCCCAGGCGGTCTGCGAGGCGCTGCGGGAGGCCGGCGGCACCCAGGCGATCACGATGGTCTGCGAGGAGCCCCGACTGCCGTTCGACCGCGTCTCGCTCTCGCACCTCCTCGTCGACGGCAAGGACGCCGAGGAGCTGCAGCTGCGACCGGAGGAGTGGTACGCCGACCACGGCGTGACGACGCTGCTCGGCGACGTCGTCACGAGCCTCGACCCCGACGGCCGGATCGCGACGCTGCGCTCCGGCGCGACGGTCCGCTTCGAGCGCGCGGTCCTCTGCACCGGCTCGACCCCGCTCATGCCGCCGCTGCCGGGCATCGACCTGCCGGGCGTCATCCCGTTCCGCGGGCCAGAGGACTGCCAGGCGATCCGCGAGGCCGCGCTCGCCGGGACCGAGGTCGCGGTGATCGGCGGCGGCCTGCTCGGCCTGGAGGCGGCCTACGGGGTCGCGAGCCAGGGGGCGCCGGCGACCGTCGTGCACCTGCTGGACCGGCTCATGGAGCGGCAGCTCGACGACCCGGCCGCAGCGCTCCTGGAGCCCGCGCTGGAGCGGCTGGGCGTCCGCGTCCTGCTCGAGCGCCAGACGACCGAGATCCTCGGCGAGGACCGCGCCACCGGCCTGCGCTTCGCCGACGGCGAGACGCTCGACTGCGGCCTCGTCGTCGTCTCGATCGGCATCCGGCCCCGGACCGCCCTGGCCCGCGAGAGCGGCCTGGCGTGCGACCGCGGGATCGTCGTCGACGATCGGCTCGTCACCTCGCACCCGCGCGTCCTGGCGGTCGGCGAGTGCGCCGAGCACCGCGGCCAGGTCTACGGGATCGTCGCCCCGATCCACGACCAGGCGCAGGTCGCCGCGCAGACCCTCCTGCGGTTCGACGCCTGCGGGCCAGGCATGGACGTCGAGGACGGCGAGGTCGCCGGCGCGGTCTACGGGGGCTCGGTGCTCTCGGCGAAGCTCAAGGTCCTCGGGGTCGACGTCGTCTCGATCGGCGACCCGATCGGCCTGCCGCCGGTGACCGGGAGCGGCGTGGCCGAGGTCCCGACCTCGGTGGCCGCCAGCGACCCCGCGGCCGGGGTCTACCGCAAGCTCGTCGTCACCGACGGCCGGCTGACGGGGGCGATCCTCGTCGGCGACACCCGGGGCCACGAGCTGCTGCTCGACGGCGTCGTGACCGGCCGCGAGGTCGAGGACCCGCTCGGGCTGCTGGCCGAGGCGGGGGAGGCCTCGCCCGCGGACCTGCCCGACGCCGCGCAGGTCTGCAACTGCAACGGGGTCTGCAAGGGCCAGATCGTCGACGCGATCCGCGACGGCGACCTCGGCTCGACCCAGGAGGTCGTCTCCGTGACCCGGGCCGGCGCCGGCTGCGGATCCTGCAAGCCGACGGTGACCGAGCTGCTGCGGATCACGCGCGGCGGGCAGGTCGACGAGGCGACGTACCTCTGCCCCTGCCGCAAGCAGACCCGCGAGGACCTCGCCGCCGCGACCCGCGAGCAGGGCTGCACGTCGGTCTCCGAGCTCTCGGCGGCGTGCGGCGCGGGGCGCGACTGCGGCGCCTGCAAGCCGGGGCTCGCGTACCTCGTCTCGGAGGTCAACGACAACCAGCACCGCGAGGAGCGCCACGCCCGGTTCATCAACGACCGGGTCCACGGGAACATCCAGAAGGACGGGACCTTCTCCGTCGTGCCGCGGATGCGCGGCGGCGTCACGACGCCGTCGGAGCTGCGGCGGATCGCCGACGTCGCCGAGCGCTTCGACGTCCCGTGCGTGAAGGTCACCGGCGGCCAGCGGATCGACCTGCTCGGGATCCGCAAGGAGGACCTGCCCGCGGTCTGGGAGGCGCTCGACATGCCCTCCGGCTACGCGTACGCGAAGTCCGTCCGGACGGTGAAGACCTGCGTCGGTCAGGAGTTCTGCCGCTTCGGCCTCGGTGCGTCGATGCAGGCGGGGATCGAGCTGGAGCAGATGATCGAGGGCCTCTACACGCCCCACAAGGTGAAGCTCGCGGTCTCCGGCTGCCCGCGCAACTGCGCCGAGTCGCTGATCAAGGACATCGGGATCGTCGCGATCGAGGGCGGCTGGGAGCTCTACGTCGGCGGCGGGGGCGCCGGGACGATCAAGAAGGGCGAGCTCCTGGCCACCGTGGCGACGAAGGACGAGGTCCTGCGGCTGGCGGTGATCTTCCTGCAGCACTACCGCGAGCACGGCGAGTACCTCGAGCGCACGATGCCCTTCGTCGAGCGGGTCGGGCTCGACGCGATCCGGGCGGCGGTCCTGGACGAGGCGTCGGGGGAGCCCGCGCGCCTGCTGGAGCGCTTCCGGATCGCGAAGGCCGCCTGCGACCCGGACCCGTGGCGCGAGCGACGCGCGCCCGTGACCGCGAACCAGTTCTCGGAGCTCGACAGCGACGCGACCCCGGTCGGCCCGCTCGAGGTCCGCCGGACCACCGGCTCGGCGCTGCCGATGGCGAGCCCCGCCGCGATGCGGAGGCACAGCGATGCATGACCTGCGGCCCGCGCCGACCGACCACGAGGAGGACCCGACGATGTCCGCGACCGCCGACCGCGCGGCTCCGACCGCCGCCGCGCCCGGAGCCGGGTGGGAGGACGTCGGGGCGATCACCGACGTGCCGCTGCTCGAGGGGCGGCGCGCGACGGTCGCCGGCCGGCGGGTCGCCGTCTTCCGCCTGCCGGGGCGCTTCGCCGTCACCGACGCCGCCTGCCCGCACCGCGGCGGCCCCCTCTCCGACGGGCTGCTGGCCGACGGGTGCGTCACCTGCCCGCTGCACAACTGGCGCGTCGACCTGGCGACCGGGCGGGTCGTCGGCCAGGACGCGCGGGTCGCGCTGCACGAGGTCCGGGTCGTCGACGGGCGGCTCTGGGTCCGGCTCGCCGACGCCTCCCCGGCCGGCGGCGACGGCGCCGCGGCCACGTCCGAGACGCGCGACCCCTGCGACGGCGACGGGTGCGGCCCGGCGGCGTCGGTGCCGTCGGCGGGGACGGCGACCACGTGAGCGGCACGACGGTCCGCACCGCGTGCCCGTACTGCGGGGTCGGCTGCGGCCTGCGCGCGACGGTCGAGTCCGGGCGCCTCGTCGGCGTCGAGGGCGATCCCGAGCACCCCGTGAACCGCGGGCGGACCTGCGCCAAGCCGGTCGCGCTGCCGGACGCGGTGCACGCCGCCGACCGCGCGACGACCCCGCGCCGCCGTCGCGATCCCGCGGGTCCGTGGGAGGACCTCGGCTGGGACGCCGCGATCGGCTGGGCCGCCGAGCGCCTGACCGCGATCCGCGACGAGCACGGGCCGGAGGCGATCGCGTTCTACGTCTCGGGCCAGCTCATGACGGAGGACTACTACGTCGTCAACAAGCTCGCCAAGGGGTTCCTCGGCACGAACACCGTCGACTCGAACTCGCGCCTCTGCATGAGCTCGGCGGTCGCCGGCTACAAGGCGACCTTCGGTTCGGACGGCCCGCTGCCGAGCTACGACGACCTCGACGAGGCCGACTGCGTCCTGCTGCTGGGCTCGAACGCCGCCGCCTGCCATCCGATCGTCTGGGGCCGGATCCGCGACGCCCAGGCCCGCCCCGAGCGGCCCTGCCGCGTGATCGTCGTCGACCCGCGGCGCACCGCCACGGCCGCCGCCGCGGACCTGCACCTGCCGGTCCTGCCCGGCGGCGACGTCCCGCTGCTGCTGGGCATGCTCCACGTCGTCGTCCGCGACGGGCTCGTCGACGAGGGGTACCTCGCCGCCCACGCCGAGGGCTGGGAGGAGCTGCGCGAGCAGGTCCGCGGCTGGTCGCTCGAGCGCGCCGCGCGCGTGTCGGGGGTCGACGCCGCCCTCATCGAGGAGGCGGCGCGGACGTTCGCCACCGCCGGCGCGGCGATGACCTGCTGGACGATGGGCGCGAACCAGTCGACGGTCGGCACGGACAAGAACCGCGCCCTGCACGCCCTCTGCGTCGTCACCGGCCAGCTCGGCCGGCCCGGCGCCGGCCCGCTGTCGCTGACCGGGCAGCCCAACGCCATGGGAGGGCGCGAGGTCGGCGGCCTGGCGACGCTCCTGCCCGGGTACCGCGAC
>JALRCL010000812.1 GCA_023268575.1 Patulibacter sp. | reverse complement strand
CTTCGGGGGTGTCCTCGTGAACGAGGTTCCCACCTGGCGGGCCGATCAGCAGCCCTACGGTGGACTGCGCGATTCCGGCAACACCCGCGAGGGTCCGGCCTACACGGTGCGCGAGATGACCGAGATCCGCATGGTGGTTCTGTCGGGCTGAGCGCCGCCTCGGCTCAGATCGACCGCCCGGCGTCCTTCCAGTACTCGTCCTTCAGGAGCCGCTTGTAGAGCTTGCCGGTCGGGTGCCGGGGCAGCTCGTCGGCGAAGTCGATCGAGCGCGGGCACTTGAACTTCGCCAGCCGGCCCTGCACGAACGCCAGGAGCTCCTCGGCGAGCTCCGGTCCGGGCGTCGCGCCCTCGGCGACCTGGACGACCGCCTTGACCTCCTGGCCCAGCTCGTCGTGCGGGACGCCGAAGACCGCGACGTCGGCGACCTTCGGGTGCGTGATGAGCGCCGACTCCGCCTCCTGCGGGTAGATGTTCACGCCGCCGGAGAGCACGAGGTCCGCGCGGCGGTCGCTCATGTACAGGTAGCCGTCCTCGTCGAGGTAGCCGACGTCCCCGACCGTCGTCCAGCCGCGCTCGTTGCGCGACGCGGCGGTCTTCTCGGGGTCGTTGCGGTACGTGAACTGCGGGCCGTCCTGCGCCCAGATCGTTCCGATCTCGCCGGGCGGCAGCTCGCGGCCGTCGTCGTCGAGGATGTGGGCGATCCCGAGCTTCGCGCGGCCCACCGAGCCGGGGCGCTCGAGCGCCTCCTCGGAGGTGATCGCGGTGAAGAGGTTGTTCTCCGTCGCCGAGTAGAACTCGTGGATGACGGGGCCGAACCACTCGATCATCGCGCGCTTGACGTCGGCCGGGCACGGGGCGGCGGCGTGGATGACGACCTGCAGCGACGAGACGTCGAAGCGCCGCCGCTGCTCCTCCGGGAGCTTCAGCATCCGGACGAACATCGTCGGGACCATCACCGCGTGGGTGACCCGGTGGCGCTCGATCAGCTCGAGCGCCTCGAGCGCGTCGAAGCGCTCCATGACGATGCACTGCCCGCCCGCGCGGTGGACGGTCATGTTGAACCGCAGCGGCGCGGAGTGGTACAGCGGCGCGGGCGACAGGTAGACCGTGTCGCGGTCGAAGCCGTAGGTGCTGCGGAGCATCGCCGCGATGCCCGGCGGGGTGCCGAGCGGGTTCAGCGGCAGGACGTCCTCGACGCCCTTCGGCCGTCCGGTCGTGCCCGAGCTGTAGAGCAGGTCGATGCCCTCGACCTCGTCGTCGAGCGGCGGGTTCGCCGGCACGGGCTCCAGCAGCCGGTCGAGGTCCTCGACGCCCGCGGCCGGGCCGCCGGTGACGACGAGGTCGGGGACCGGCGCCTGCGGGAACTCCTCGCGCAGCGCGGCGAGCGCGTCGCGCGCCACGGGCAGGCAGCCCTGCGAGGCGAAGAGGACCTGCGCCCCGCTGTCCTGCAGGATGTAGGCGACCTCCGGCCCGGTCAGGCGCGAGGAGACGGCGGTGTAGCGCAGGCCGGAGCGCTGGGCGCCCCACGCGAGCTCGAGGAACGCCGGCTCGTTGTGCATGAGCAGCGCGATCGCGTCGCCGTGGACGAGGCCGCGCTCGCGCAGGTGGCGGGCGATCCGCCGCGAGCGGTCGACGAGCGCCCCGTAGGTGACGACCTCGCCCGAGCGGGCCATCCGGAACGCGACGCGCTCCGGGTCACGGGCGGCGTGGTCGTCGGGGAAGGCCCCCTCGGCGGTCCCGGGCGGCGGCTGATCGGTGGCGCCGGGCGCCTGTTCGTCGCGGGCCGGGCTCGGGGTCGAGTGCACGGGGTCTCCTTC
>JALRCL010000745.1 GCA_023268575.1 Patulibacter sp. | reverse complement strand
GGGCTTCGCGCCGCGTGCGACGTCCCGGCGGGCTCGCCCGCCGCGGGATCGGCCGACCCCGGCTGGTCCCCGGGGCTCACCCGCCCGTGGCGCGACGGACGCGCCGCTCGCGGACGCGCTTGCGGGCGCCCGCGGGCGTCGCCTTCGTCTCGAGGAACTTCAGCGCCTGGACGTAGACGAGCGTGCCGGGCTTCGTCGAGATCTCCGCGAGCGAGAGCGCCGCGAGGAACTCCTCCGGGCCGTCGAAGCGTGGCACGCGCACGCGCACCGATCCGAGGCCCTGCGCGACGTGGCTGTCGGAGCCCGCGCCGGCGACGATCCGGTACTTCTCGGCGAAGCGACGCGCCTCCTCGTTGAACGAGCCGATCGCCACGCGCGGGTTGAAGACCTCGATCGCGTCGACCTCGGCCACGACGTCGAGCAGGTGCTCGTAGTCCGGGACGCTGTGCATCCGGTCGAAGGGGTGCGGCACGTAGACGAGGCCGCCCTGGCGGCGGATGTCGGCGATCGCCTCCTGCAGCGTCACGCCCTTCGGGATCCGCTCCTTGAGGAAGATCCCGATGACCTCGCCCTGGTCGGCGGTCTTCACCTCCTCGCCGACGATCACCTGGACGCCGAACTCGGCCGCCTTCGCCTGCGCCTCGAACGCGCCGGAGACCTCGTTGTGGTCGGTGACGACGATCGCCCCGAGCCCCTGGCGACGGGCGGTGTCCAGCAGCACCTCGACCGGGGTGGCGCAGTCCGAGCTGTGGTCGGTGTGCATGTGCAGGTCGATGTCGATCCGCGGCCGCGCGCGCAGCTCCTCGAGGAGCTCCGCGCCGAAGCGCTGCGGGTCGTGGCGGCGCGCGCGCAACGTCGCGTAGCGCTCCTGCACCCAGGCGGCGTAGGCGGGCCAGTCCGCCGTCACCGGGTCCTGGGCGGCTTCCGCGCGGCGCCGGGCCCGCTCGGTCGGGTCGGCCACGAGCGTCGTGAGCTGCTGGACGAGGACCTCGAGGTCGCCCGGCTCGAACAGCGGGCCGCGGCGCCCGCCGTCGGTGAGCTCCTCGTGGACGTCGATCCGGCTCGCCAGCGGGATCGCGCCGAGGCCGAGCGCCTCGACGAGCCGGTGCGGCGCAGGGCGCGCCCCCGTCGAGGCGAGCAGCACGACGTCGGCGTCCGCCGGGACCTCGAGGGTCGTCGTGAACGTCACCCGGTCGCGGAGGGCCGCGCCGATCCCGACCCCCGCCGCCGACCCGACGACTCCGTCGTCGGGCACGACGACCGTCGCCCGCCACGGCAGCGCCGGGTCGAGGCGGCGCAGGGCGCGCAGCGCGACCCGCCGCGCGGCGCGCTCCTCGTCCAGCGGCACGACGACGTGGACCGGGGCGCCGGGGTCCGCGTCCGCCACGGCCGGTCGGTCGACGGCCGGCGGCGGGACGCGGTGGCCGTAGCCGCGGCCGAACGGGAAGCTCCGGGCGACGAGCGACGCGGTCGCCGCGCTCGCCGCGAGCCGGTCGTCGAGCCGACCTAGCAGCCGCTCGGAGCGCTTGCGGCCGATCGCCGGGCCGGCGCCCATCCCGGCGATGAACCGCTCCGCCGGCAGGTGGAAGGTCCCGACGTTCAGCGAGCGGCTGTGGCGCAGGGCGGCGGTGGAGACCGACGGACCGAACGGCTCGTGGACGTGCACGAGGTCGAACGGCACGGCGTCGAAGATCTCCTCGACGGTCCGTGCGGCGTCGACGGCGAGCGCCGGTGCACGGTCGGCACCGGTGAAGCCGATCCCCGCGACCCACGCCTCGCCGACCGCGAGCACCCGCGGCGCGCCTCCCGGGTCGGGCACGACGCTCCCCGGGTCGGCCTGCAGGTCGCGGCGGGCCTGCGCGACGAGGCCGCGGTCGCGTGAGGGCGCCAGGACGACGATCCGGTGACCGGCGGCGGCGAGCTCGTCCGCCAGCCGCAGGACGTGGGCGCCGACGGGGTGGTCGCTCTCCAGCGGATACGGCGTGACCTGGGCGATCGTCAGCGACGCGGCAGCGGACACGACCGGGAGCGTCGCAGACGACGGCGGCGGCGTGCGCGCTGCGACCCGCGGGGCCCCTCGACGCTCCGGGAGCACGGCCCGCGCGCCCGCCCGAACGGGCACGGGTCGACGTTCGGGCGAACCCGTCCATCGGACGAGCGTCCTCGTGCCAGCGGACACCGTGCACCGATCCCCGTCGAGGCGGCGCGGGAGCTCCCAGGGAGCCGCTACCGTCCCGCGCATGCGTCATCCCATCAGCGCGCGCGCCGCGCGCCGTTCAGGCCTGCGCGCGAGCGCGGTCCTCCTCGCCGCCGGCACGGCGGCAACCCTCGTCGCCGGCAACGCCAGCGCGCTCCCACGCGACAACGACCCCTACAAGAAGCAGCGACTGCTCGTCCGCACGCCCGCGGGCGGCCTGCCGAACGGCATCGCCAGCGAGCCGGACTTCTCGCACGACAGCCGCAACAACCGTTACGTCGGCTACACGTCGACGGCGACGAACATCGCCGGTCCGGTCACGCCGGGCACGCGCAACGTCTACCTCGTCTCGCGCGCCGGGCAGATCCTCCCCAACGGGAACCCGTGGGAGGTCGGCGCGAGCCGCCTCGTGAGCGTCGGCCTCGGCGGTCAGCCCGCCAACGGCGACTCGTGGGCCCCGTCGCTGTCCGGCTTCACGAAGGCGCGCGACGTGGCGGGGGCCGCCAAGTACGTCGCGTTCCTCT
>JALRCL010000621.1 GCA_023268575.1 Patulibacter sp. | reverse complement strand
TCACGATCTCCGTCTGCGAGGCCTCGCGAACCGCCTGCTCACGCGCGTCCTGGATGATCCGGTCACACTCCCGCTTCGCCTCGGCGAGCATCTCCTGGCGCTCCTTGACGATCCAGCGGGCCTGCTTGATCTCCTCGGGGATCGTCGCCCGCATCTGATCCAGGATGTCGAAGATCTCCTCGCGGTCGACGCGCACCTGGTCCGTGAGCGGGACCGGCTTCGCGTTGTGAACGAGATCGTCGAGCTTGTCGATAAGGACCAGAACGTCCATGGCACACGTCCGTTTCGCGGTCGACCCCCCGAGTCCTTCCTCGGAAGCCGAGATCCCGCGTCAGCAGGGGATGGGCGACTCCATATCCTGCCGTATCGACGGTTTCGCACCAGTTCGGGCGCGTTCTTGCAGGAGAAGGGGTCGCGGGCCCCAGGCCGTGCGACGCCCCAACCACCCACCCAGCCGGCGCCCTCCCGCGCAGGGCGGGGCGCTCTCCGCGAGGCGTCAGGCCTCGCGGAGGGCGGCCGAGCGCTCGCGCAGCGCCTCGGCGACCGGCGGGGGCACGAGGCCGTCGATCTTGCCGTCGAAGCGGGCGAGCTCCTTCACCCAGCTCGAGGAGAGGAACGCGTACTTCGGGCTCGCCATGACGAAGATCGACTCGATCTCCGCCGCCTGCTGGCGGTTCAGGTGGCCCATCTGCATCTCGTACTCGAAGTCGGACGCCTGGCGCAGGCCCTTGACGATCGCCGTGGCGCCGATCCGGCGGGCGTAGGAGACGACGAGCTCGTAGAACGGCTCGGCGCGGACGTTCTCGATGCCCTCGGCCGCGAGCGCGTCGTGGATGAACCCGATCCGCTCGTCGATGGTGAACATCGCCTTGCTCTTGCGCACCGACTGGTTCACGACCGCGACGACGACCTCGTCGAAGAGGCCGGCGGCGCGCTTGATGATGTCCAGGTGGCCGAGGGTGACCGGGTCGTAGCTCCCGGGGACGACGGCGATCCGTGGGTTCGTCGAGCTCATGGGGTGTGGATGCGAATGGTCGTGTCGCCGTAGCGGCGCTCGTCGGTGAGGGGCAGCACGAGGGTGAGCGGGTGCCGGCGGTCGGACTCGCTGACGACCGCCGCGCCCGGCGCCAGGACCGGGGCCAGTCGCTGATCGAGCAGCGGACCGAGCCGGTCGGCGTCGCGGTACGGCGGATCCAGCAGGACGAGATCGTATGCCTCGTCGCGAGCCGCTGCGTCCTGCAGGTGGCGCAGCGCGTCGCCGGTCACGATGCGGACGGCGTGCGCATCGGGCCCGATCGCGTCGAGGTTGCGACGCAGCGCCCCGAGGGCGGCACGGTCGCGCTCCACGAAGGTCACGTGCGCGGCACCGCGGGACAGCGCCTCGATGCCGAGCGCCCCGGTGCCGGCGAAGAGGTCCAGGACGCGGGCGCCGTCGAGGGCGCCGAGGATCGAGAACAGCGATTCGCGGACCCGATCGGCCGTCGGCCGCGTGCGGTCCCCCGCGGGCGCGACGAGCCGCCGCCCCCCGAACCGTCCGGCGATCACCCGCATCGCCGCGGCACGCTAGCGGCCGGGGCGCCGGTCGCGAACCGCGGTGCACGCCGCGCTGAGCGAGCGGAGCGGTCCGGCGAGGAGGGCGACGCGGCCCGAAGGCCGCGGGTCGTCAGGCGGCGATCGACTCGTCGTCGCCCTCGGCGACCATCGCGCGACGCACGCGGTCGAGCTCGGCGGCGAGCAGCGCGTGGCGCGGATCCCGCAGCTCGGGGTCCGCGGCCTCGAGCTCCTCGGCGAGGGTCCGGGCGCGCTGGAGCAGGTCGGCGTCGTCCGGGAGCCGTGCGGTGCGGAACCGCGCCAGCCCGGACTGCCGCGTGCCGAGGACCTCGCCCTCGCCGCGCAGCTCGAGGTCGACCTCGGAGAGCGCGAAGCCGTCGCCGTGCGCCGCGAGCGCCCGCAGGCGCGCCGCGCCCTTCGGGCCGAAGAGGAGGCAGATCGCGGGGTGCTCGCCGCGCCCGACGCGCCCTCGCAGCTGGTGCAGCTGGCTGATGCCGAACCGCTCGGCGTTCTCGATCAGCATCACCGTGGCGTTCGGGACGTCGATGCCGACCTCGATGACGGTCGTCGCCACGAGCACGTCGGCGTCCCCGGCCGCGAACGACGCCATCGCCGCCTGCTTCTCCGCCGGCTTCATCTGGCCGTGGAGCAGCGCCAGCCGCAGGTCCTTGAGCTCCCCGGCCTGCAGACGCTCGTGCTCGGCCACCGCCGAGCGCGCGTCGAGGCTCTCGCTGTCGGCCACGAGCGGGCAGACGACGAACGCCTGGCGGCCCGCGGCGACCTCCTCGCGGATGCGCGCGTACGCACGGGCGCGCTCGCGGTCGCTCGCGCAGACGTGAGTGGCGATCGGCGACCGGCCCTTCGGCAGCTCGCGCAGGGTCACGACGTCGAGGTCGCCGTAGTGCAGCAGCGCCATCGTGCGCGGGATCGGCGTCGCGGTCATGTGCAGGACGTGCGGCGCC
>JALRCL010000530.1 GCA_023268575.1 Patulibacter sp. | reverse complement strand
ACCGCGAGCGCGCGGCCCGCCACTGGGAGGCGCTGGCCCGCCCCGAGCCCCTGTCCGATCGTCAACCCGAGGTCTGGCTCGAGCGAGCCTGATCGCGGAAGGAGCAGTCGTGAGCACCACCACCCCCATCATCGGCGACTGGCGCCGCCACGCCGAGCGCCTGACCCTCGACGGCCGGGCGTTCATCGACGGCGGCTACGCGGATGCGCTCTCGGGCGCGACGCTCGAGGCCCGCACGCCGCTCACCGGCGAGCGCATCGCCGACCTGGCCGCGTGCGACGAGGCGGACGTCGACGTCGCGGTCGCGGCCGCCCGACGCGCCTTCGAGCACGGCGCGTGGTCGCGCGCGGCGCCGGCCGAGCGCAAGCGCGTGCTGCTGCGGCTCGCGGAGCTGGTCCGCGATCACCGCGACGAGCTCGCGGCGACCATCACCCTCGACGCCGGGCGGCCGATCACGGCCGCGCGCGGCGAGGTCGACGGCGCCGCGGACACCTTCCAGTTCTACGCCGAGGCGATCGACAAGGTGCTCGACGAGGTCGCGCCGACCCAGCCGACGGCGCTGGCGCTCGTGACCCGGGAGCCGATCGGCGTGGTCGCGGCCGTCGTGCCGTGGAACTTCCCGATCGGGATGGCGACGTGGAAGCTCGCCCCGGCGCTCGCCGCGGGCAACTCGGTGATCGTCAAGCCCGCCGAGCAGGCGTCGCTCGTGCTCACCCGCCTCGCGGCGCTGATGCACGAGGCCGGCGTGCCGGCCGGCGTGCAGCAGGTCCTGCCGGGCCGCGGCGAGGACGCCGGGCAGGCCCTCGGCCGCCACCACGACGTCGACGCGGTCGCGTTCACCGGGTCGACCGAGGTCGGGAAGCTCTTCCTGATCTACGCCGGCCAGTCGAACATGAAGAGCGTCTCGCTGGAGTGCGGCGGCAAGTCGCCGAACATCGTGCTGGCGGACGCCGGCGACCTCGATCGGGTCGCGCGCTTCGCGGCGCTCGGGGCGTTCGTCAACCAGGGCGAGATGTGCTCCTCGGGGTCGCGTCTGGTGGTCGAGGAGGCGATCCGCGACGAGCTCGTCGAGCGGGTCGTCGCCCACAGCGCGGCGTGGCAGGTCGGCGACCCGTTCGATCCGGCGACGACGTCGGGCGCGCTCATCGACGAGACCCAGATGGACCGCGTGCTCGACTACGTCGCGGTCGGACGGACGGCCGGCGCGCGCCTCGTCGCCGGCGGCGAGCGCGTCGCGCCGGAGAGCGGCGGCTACTACGTCGCCCCGACGGTCTTCGACGACGTCGACAACGGCATGCGGATCGCCCAGGAGGAGATCTTCGGGCCGGTCCTCTCGGTGATCCCCGCTCGCGACGCCGACGACGCCGTCCGGATCGCCAACGACACGATGTACGGGCTGGCCGCCGCGGTCTGGACGCGCGACGTCACGACGGCGCACCGGGTCTCCCGTGCCGTCCGCGCGGGCACGGTCTGGGTCAACACCTACAACCAGGCGAACCTCGCGGTGCCGTTCGGTGGCTACAAGCAGTCGGGCTTCGGCCGCGACAAGTCGCTGCACGCGCTCGAGAAGTACACGCAGCTGAAGACCACCTGGCTGAACCTCGAGGTCTGAGCGTGGCGTCGATCGCCGAGGCGGCGACGGCGGTCGAGGTCGATCGCCTGCCGGAGGTCGTCGCGACCCTGCGCGCGGCCGAGCAGCCCGACGGCCACGAGGGAGCGCGCGCGGCGGCGATCGCCGGGCTGCTGGCGCACCCCGCCATCGCCGTCGAGGTCGTCCCGGTCCTGCCCGGCCGGCCGAACGTCGTGGCCCGCGTGCGGGGTCGCGACCGCGGCCCCGGGGTGCTGCTCGACGGGCACTGCAACTCCGGGTACCACCCCGGGCCGTGGAGCGGGGACCCGCGGCGCCCCTGGGTCGCCGACGGACGGCTGCACGGCGGAGCCGTCAGCGACATGCTGGGCGGCCTCGCGGCGATGATCCTCGGGCTTCGCGCGGTGGCCGACCACGGCCCGCCGCCGGGCGACGTCGTCCTGCTGGCGGGCATGCATGCCGACACGAACGGGCTCGGGACGAAGGTCGCCCTCGCCTCGCGCGACGACTGGCCGGCCTTCGGGATCTGCGGGGACCCGACCGACCTCGACGTCGTGACCCACCACGGGGGCGCCGTGAAGTTCGAGATCGAGCTGACCGGGCGGGCCGCGCACATCAGCCGGCGAGAGGAGGGGATCGACGCGCTCGCCGCGGCGGCGGAGGTCGCCCGTGCGCTGCCGGGCACCGCGTTCGCGCAGGCCGATCCGGCGGCGTGGCCGTCCCTCGCGGGTCTGCCGTGCCTGGTGGTCGGCGAGCTGCAGGCGGGCACGAGCCCGGCGCTCGTCGCCGATCGGGCCGTCCTCCGGGGCGACGTCCGGACGCTGCCCGGGATGACGACGGCCGGCGTGCTCGAGGACCTCGACGCGCGGGCGGCCTCGGCGATCGGCCCGGGGGTCGGCCACGCAGCCCGGTTGCTCGTCGAGCAGCCACCGTTCCTCGACGTCGGCAGCGGGCCACTCGTCGCCGCGATCCTCGCCGCGAGCGCCGCGCACGGCGCGCGGCGGCCCGAGGTCGGTGCGCCGCTGCCCGCTCGGCGCTACTGCACCGAGGCGGCCGACATGGCACGCGCCGGCATCGCGAGCGTCGTCTACGGCCCCGGTGACTGGCGCTGGGCACCGGACGAGTCCGTCGCCTTGGCGGATCTCGCCACCGCCGCCCGCGTGTACGCGACGGTGGCGGCGACGCTCGGCCTCGAGGAGGCCTGAGCGATGACGGCGTCAGGCGTCGAAGCCGTCGCGATGGACGTCCTTGTAGAGCAGGTACTCGGTCGGCTCCCACCCCACGGCGTAGAAGTACTGCGGGCAGTACGGGGCGATGTAGGCGAAGTCGCCCTTGGCGACCTCGTGGAACCGTCCGTCGAGCACCTGGATCCCGAGGCCCTCCGTCACGTAGAGCCCGTGCTCCTCGTCGTGGACCTCGTCGACGCGGAAGATCGTGCCGGGCGCGAACCGCATGAGGCTCATGTTGAAGTCGAACCCTGCGTCGGAGGGGTCCAGCAGCTCCTTCCGGGTCAGCCCGGGGACCGAGGTGCGTCCCGACGGCCGCTCGTCGCGATGGCCGAGGACGACGCCCGGCCGGGCCACGTCCGGGACGGGCTCGTAGCGGCGCTTGAGCCACAGGACCTGCGCGGGTCCACCGGCCGCGGTCAGCTCGAGCGCGGCGTCGTCGGGCAGGTACGCGAAGGCGCCGGCCGTCAGCGCGCGGCCGGTGCCGTCGATCGTGACGCGGACGTCGCCCTCCAGCACGTAGAGGAACTGCTCGAGGCCGGTCGGCAGCGGTCGGGTCGTGCCGGCGCCGTCGCGCTCGAGCAGCAGCAGGTACTGCCCGAAGCGGGCACGACCGTTGCGCGGGGTCACGAGCTTCACGACCGCCGTGTCGGCCAGCTGGGGCAGGCGGGCCGGGAAGCGGTTGGCGGGCGTCAGCAGGTGGTGGCTCGGCGCCCACGCGCCGCGCGAGCTGCTGACGACGGTCGAGGGGAGCGGCTGGGGGTCGATCATGGACGAGCCTCGGACGGACGGGGACCGGACGGACGGCGGCGGAGGGCCGGACGATGAACACGATGACGCTCCTGCGCGGCGGAACGGTGGTGACCGCGCTCGGGACGCGGCGCGCGGACGTGCTCCTGCGCGACGGGCGGATCGCCGCGGTGGGGCCGAGCCTCGCGGCCGACGGCGCCGAGGTGGTCGACGCGACGGACCGCTACGTCCTGCCGGGCGGGGTCGATCCCCACACGCACCTCGACGCGACCTTCCGCGGGGAGACGACCCGGGACGACTTCGCCTCGGGCACCGCGGCGGCGCTCGCCGGCGGCACCACGACGATCGTCGACTTCTGCATCCAGCCGCGCGGGGTCGGGGTCTCCGCCGCGCTGGAGCGCTGGCGCGAGCGACTCGTGGCGCACCCGCCGGTCTGTGACGTCGGGGCCCACTTCGCGGTCACGGACCTCGCCCCGAGCGGCGTGCTGGAGGAGCTGGCCTCGCTGCCGGAGCGCGGCTTCCCGAGCTTCAAGACGTACATGGCCTACCCGGGCCGCTCGATGCTCGACGACACCGACCAGGCGCGGGTCCTGGCCGTCGCCGCCGAGCACGGCGCCACGGTCCTCGTCCACGCCGAGGACGGGCCGGCGATCGAGCGGCTGATCGGCGAGGCCCTGTCGTCGGGGCGGACGGGCTTGCGCGAGCACGCTCGCACCCGGCCCCCGGCCACCGAGGCCGACGCGATCGAGCGGATCGCGACGCTCGCCGGCAGCGCGGGGGCGCAGCTGCACGTCGTGCACGTCTCCAGCGCGCTCGGCGTCGAGGCCGTCGCCGCCGCGCGGGCCCGTGGGGCCCGGGTCACCGCCGAGACCTGCCCGCAGTACCTGCTGCTCGACGAGGCGCTGCTCGACGGACCGCCCGAGCGTGCCGCGGCGTTCGTCTTCACGCCTCCGCCTCGCGGGGCGGAGGACCGCGCGCGGCTCTGGGCGGGCCTGGCGGACGGCACGCTCGACCTCGTCGCCTCCGACCACTGCCCGTTCGACCTCGTCGGTCAGAAGCGCACCGTCGATGGCGGGGACTTCACGACGATCCTCAACGGGGCGCCCGGGATCGAGCATCGGCTCGTCCTGCTCCACGAGCACGGGGTGCGGCGCGGCCGGCTCGGGCTCGAGCGGTGGGTGGAGCTGTGCGCCACCGCGCCGGCGCGGCGCTTCGGCCTCGGTCACCGGAAGGGCGCGATCGAGGTCGGCCTCGACGCCGACGTGGTGGTCTTCGACCCCGCCCGCCGGTGGACGATCCGCGCCGCGGAGCAGGTCTCGCGCGTCGACCACGCCGTCTACGAGGGCATGCCGGTGACCGGCGCCGTCGAGCGGGTGTTCCTCCGTGGGACCGAGGTGGTCCGCGACGGGCGCGTGGTCGCCGCCGCGGGGCAGGGCCGGTTCGTGCTCCGCGAGCGGACGGCGGAGACGGCGTGACCCCCGCGCGGTCACGCCGCGACCGCGAGCCGGTCGAGCGCGTCGGCGAGCGCGTCGGCGAGGAGCCGCACCTGCTCGGGCTCGACGATCAGGGGCGGGGACACCGCCAGGGCGGTCGGCAGGGCGCGGGCGAGCAGGCCGGCGTCCCGAGCGCGCGCCGCGAAGGTGCCGACCGCCCCGGGATCCGCGGCGCGGACCTCCTCGGTGAGCTCGACGGCGGCCAGGAGGCCGATCCCGCTGCGGACCTCGGAGACCGCGGGGTGGTCGGCGAGGGGCGCGAGCGCGTCGGCGAGCGGCCGCTCCAGGACGGCGCCGCGCTCGACCAGGCCGTCCTGCTCCAGCAGGTCGAGGTTCGCGAGGGCGACGGCGCAGCAGGTGGGGTGCGCAGCGTAGGTCGCGCCGTGGCGGAAGACGAGGCCCGGCGTGGTCCAGAACGGCTCGGCGACCTGTCCCGAGACGATCACGCCGCCGAGCGGCAGCGTGCCGCTCGTGACGCCCTTGGCGAAGGTGATCATGTCCGGGCGCAGGCCCCAGCGCTCGACGCCGAACCAGCTCCCCAGCCGCCCGAAGCCGCAGATCACGCTGTCGGCCACGAAGAGGATGCCGTGCCGGCGGCAGAGGGCCGCGGCGCCCTCGAGGTAGCCGGGCGGGGGCAGGCGGACGCCGCCGGCGCCGATCACCGGCTCGCAGACGAACGCGGCGACCTGCTCGGGGCCGAGCTCCTCGAAGCGCCGCGCGAGGGCGTCGAGGTCGTCGTGCGCGACGAGCGCGGCGTCGCCGGCGAGGGGGCCGAACGCGGCCCGGTTCGGGGCCAGGCCGCCGATGCTCGTCCCGTAGCCGTTCGTCCCGTGGTAGCCGTGCTGACGGCTGACGACCCACGAGCGCTCGGGCCGGCCCACGGCGTGCCAGTAGCGGCGGGCGAGCTTCACGGCGGTGTCGATCGCCTCGCCGCCGCCGGTCGTCAGGAACACGCGTGCGTCGTCGACGGGGGCCAGCTCGGTCAGCCGCTCGGAGAGCTCGCGTGCGGGCGGGTTCGTGAGATCCCCGAACGCCCCGTACGCGTCGAGTCGGCCCATCTGCTCCGCGGCGCGCCGGGCGAGCTCCTCGCGCCCGTGGCCGACGTTCGCGTACCAGAGGCCCGCCGTGCCGTCGAGGTACCGCCGGCCGGCGGCGTCCCAGACCCACGCACCCTCCGCTCGCACGAGCTCCAGCTCGTGGCCGTCGACGGCGGACATGTCGGCGAAGGGGTGCCAGAGGCGCGTGGCGGCAGGCGAGGGCATCTCAGCGAACTTTCTGAAGGAGAGAACAGAGATTGCATGATACGGAACAGACTCGTCCGCGCCGTCGGAAGGGTCCGGAGGTGAGGCCGGCGGCGCGGGGTGGGTCGCGCGGCTACGTCCTGCGGGCGCACCACCGTGGGGTCGCCGAGCTGCTCGACGACCGCGCGCGGACGTTGCTCGTCGATCTCCACCGCGCATCGCGCGAGGAGCCCGACGCGGTGGTGCACGCGCGGCGGCGGGCACGCGCCGCGCTGCTGCGCGAGCACCCGGAGCCGGAGGTCGTCGACGACGCCTGGCGGCGGTCCGGCGCGACCGGCGGCCGGCGGCGCGAGGTCGAGCTCAGCGGTCCCGCGACGGCGAGGCTGGCGCGCGCGGCCGCCGCCTCGCGCTCGGTCGACCTCTTCATGGCCGATCTGGAGGACCAGCTGCCGCCCGGGTGGGGGCGGGTCGTCGACGCCCATGCGGCGATCCTCGCGTGCGTCCGCCCGGGTGCCCCGGTGGTGGCGATGCGCCCGCGGGCCTGGCCGGCGCGGGAGCCGGCCGTCGAGGTCGACGGCGAGCCGGTCGCGGCGGCGGTGCTCGACGTCGCGCTGCACCTCTCCCACGTCTCGCGGCGGCCCGGCGTCCGGCCCCACGTGTACCTGCCGAAGGTCGAGGCCGTCGAGGAGGCGCTGGCCTGGGCGCGGCTCCTCGCGGCGGCCGAGGACGGCCTCGGGCTCGCGCGCGGAGCCGTCGAGGTGAGCCTCCTCGTCGAGACGGTCGGTGCCGTCGTCTGGGGCGACGCGATGGTGCTGGCCCTGCGCGACCGGATCACCGCCGTCAACGCGGGCCGCTGGGACTTCCTGTTCAGCTACGCGCGCCTCTTCGCCGGCGACCCGCGGGGGGCGTTGCCGCCGGTCGCCGCGCTCGTCGACGGCGACCCGCTGCTGGCCGGGTACGCGTCGACGATCGTCGACCTCGCCCGTCGGCGCGGGATCCTGGCGGTCGGCGGGATGACCGGGTGCTGGCCCGGGGACGGCGGGCCGTCCGCCGCCGAGCTGGAGGGCGTGCGCGTCGCCAAGCGCGGCGACGCCGCGGCGGGCTTCGGGGCGTCGACCATCGCCCACCCGGCGCTCGCGGACGCCGCCCGGCAGGGGCTGCGGGCCGGGCGGTCCGCCCGGGCGGACGCGGGGGCGGGGCCCGTGGGCGGGACGTCGCTCTTCGCGCTGCGCGGGCCGTCGGGTCCGCTGCCGGAGGCCGAGCCCGCCGCGCGGGTGCGGCTGCTGATCGACTACCTCGAGCGCTGGTGCGCGGGGGAGGCGCCGATCGTCGTGGGCGGGGAGGTCCAGGAGGTCTCGACCGCCGAGATCGCGCGGATGCAGCTGTGGTCGTGGGTCCGCGGGGGCGTGGCGTGGGGCGACGGCGGCCGGCTCGAGGCGGGGGCGGTGGCGCGGCTGATCGACGAGCGTGCGGTCCGCAGCGGTCATCCGCTGGCCGGGACGGCCCGGGAGCTCGCGCGGCGGCTCGTGCTCGCGGAGGAGCCGCCGGAGGATCTCGGGAGCGTGCTCGCCGGCCGTTCGGTCGATCGGACAACGGCGGGTCGATGACGTTGGACGAGCGGAAGGGGCGCCTGCGCACGCGTTGCATACATTGAGTACGCATGACGTGGAGCTCAGGTAGAGAGAATCGGCGCCCCCGCGCGGGCGCCCCGACGAAGGGAGCGGGCATGACCCGTACGACACCCAGGCGGTCGCGGCTCGCGACCCGCATCTCGGTCGCCATGGTCGCGATCGCGTCCACCGCGGTGCTCGCCGCGTGCGGCGGCTCCGACGGAGGATCGTCCTCAACGGCGGCGACCTCGAGCGGCGACGCCGGCGCGGCGCAGGCGGCCGCGCAGAAGGTGATCGACGCCGGCACGGCGCCGGTCGCGTTCAAGGCGCCCGGACCGGCGTTCGACATCGCGGCCGCCAAGGGCGCGGACGTGTGGATCGTCTGCAACGACACCTCGTTGCCGTTCGTTCAGCAGGTCGTCAAGGGCTTCGAGCAGGGCGCCGACGCCGCCGGGATGCGGGTCCGGCTGTTCAACGCCAAGGGCGATACCGCCGCTGCGGCCCGCGGCATCCAGCAGGCCGTCGCGGCGAAGGCCAAGGCGATCGTCGTCTTCGGCATCACCTTCAAGTACGTCCAGCGGGCCATCGCCGAGGCGAAGGCGGCGGGCATCCCGGTCGTCGGCGCGCTGAACGTCGACGTCAAGGCCGGCCTCGAGCAGGACGCCGCCGGCGAGGTCTCGATCGACTACGGCCGCTCCGGCGAGCTGATCGCTGCCTACGCGGTGGCCAACACGGACGGCCCGGCGCACGCCGTCTACCAGAACCTCCCCGGGATCGACACGTTCGCCGCGATGAAGGCGGGCGTCGAGAAGGGCTTCGCGGCGTGCCCCGAGTGCTCCGTGAAGACGGTCGACTTCACCGGGGACTTCAAGTCCAGCGAGGCGACGCAGACGCCTTCGACGCTCGCTCGCGACCCGAAGGTCAACTGGATCATCCCCGCGATCGACGGCATGGCGCAGTTCGCCGTCCCGGCGATCAAGGCGGCCGGCAAGGCCGACGAGGTGCAGGTCGGCAGCATCAACGCCGTCGCCGGCAACCTCGCGCTCGTCCAGAAGGGCGACGTGCAGACCGTCGACGTCGGCAACAACAACCAGTGGTTCGGCTGGGCCATGGTCGACCGTGCGCTGCGGGCGATCGCCGGCGAGCCGCCGGCCATCAGCGAGGTGCCGGTCAAGGCGCTGACGAAGGACAACCTCGCCGGCAAGGACGTGCAGGACGAGGACGAGATCTTCGACGGCGTCGACTACCGGGCGGAGTACCGCAAGCTCTGGAAGTGATCCGGCGGTCGGGCACGCTGCCCGACCGCGACCAGGCCCGGGGCCGCCGCCGATGCGGCGGCCCCGGGGCCCGCGACCTCAGGACCCCATGACCAGCACCACCGACATCGCCGCCGTCCACGCCCGGATCGACGAGCGCTTCGACGAGGACCTCGCGACGCTGCTGGACCTCATCCGCCAGCCGAGCGTCAGCGCGACGGGCGAGGGCATCCGCGCGTGCGCCGAGCTCTTCGCGGGGAAGATGCGCGAGCTCGGGCTCGACACGACGATCCACGAGACCGGGCACCACCCGATCCTCGTCGGCCACATGGGCTCCGGCTCGCCGCACTTCGTGCTCTACGGGCACTACGACGTGCAGCCCGTCGGCGACCTCGCCGAATGGCGCACGCCCCCCTTCGAGCCCGACATCCGCGAGGGGGCCATCTGGGCTCGCGGCGCCGGGGACAACAAGGGGCAGTGGTGGGCGCACCTCTGCGCGCTCGCCGCCTGGCAGGACGTCCACGGCACGCCGCCGCCGTTCCGGGTGACGGTGATCTGCGACGGCGAGGACGAGATCGGGGGCGTCGCCTCGCGCGCGTACATCGCCGAGCACCCCGAGGTCTTCCGCGGCGACTTCCTGCTCTGCGCGGACGCGTCGACCCTCGGCGTCGACGCGCCGGCGCTGTTCCTCGGCTGCCGCGGGGCGATCGCGGTCGAGCTTCGCGCGACCGGGGCCGCCACCGAGTGGCACTCCGCGAGCTACGCAGGCGTGCTCGCCAACCCGGCGCAGCGGATGGTCGCCGCCGTGGCGCGCCTCGCCGACGGCGAGGGCATCGTCGGCGACCCCGCCTTCCACGCGCCCCGGGTGCCGGTCGACGAGCGGTTGCGCGACTACGCGCGGGAGCTGCCCGACGGCTTCCTCGACGACCCGGCCGACTTCGGCGTCGACCGCTTCGTCACCGACGATCCGCGCGGCACGATGTTCTTCGAGCCCCGAGCGTGCCTCACCGGGATCACCGGCGGCTACGGCGGCGAGGGCCCGCACGCCGCCGTGCCGACCGCGGCGACGGCGAAGTTCGACGTCAAGCTCGCCGCCGGCCAGCACCCCGATCAGGTCGAGGCGTGGTTCCGCGAGCGGCTCGATGCCGGTGGCTTCGACGACATCGAGGTCGTCGTCATGTCGAAGTGCCCGGGATCGGAGATCGCTCCCGACCACCCGCTGGCGGCCACCGCGATGGCGGCGCTCGAGCGGGTGTGGGGGCGCCCGCCCGTGGTCTTCCCGTCGATCGGCGGCGGTGGCATCTTCGGCGTCTTCGTCGACGACCTCGGGATGCCGTGCCTGATCGTGCCCTACGGGCAGCACGACCTCCACGAGCACTCCGCGCAGGAGCACCTCTCGCTCGAGTGGTTCCGGCAGGGGATCCACGTCACCGCGGAGATCCTGCACCGCCTGCCCGCGGCGGTCGGCGAGGCGTGATCGTCGACTGCCACACGCACCTGGTCCCGGCGTCCTTCGCGCGTGCCCTGGCGGCGGGTCGCCGCCCGCAGGGGTACGCCGCCGGCCCCGCGGGGTCGATCGTGCACCCGGCGGGCCCGGTGCTGCCCGCCGGCGACGCCGAGCTGCACGACCCGGAGGCCAAGCTCGCGGTCCTCGACGCGCAGGGGGTCGACGGCGCCGTCGTCTCGCTCACGCCGCACCTGTTCGTCTACGACGGGGACGAGGGGGTCCGCTTCGCGCGCGCCGCCAACGACGACACCGCGGCGTTCGTGGCGGCCTCGCCGCGACTGGTCGGGCTCGCCACCGTGCCGCTGGACCGCCCGGACGCGGCGGCCGTCGAGCTGGCGCGGGCGGTCGACGAGCTCGACCTCCGCGGGGCGATCATCGGAACGTCGCTGCCCGACGGCCGGGCGTTCGGCCGCTCCGATCTCGACCCGCTGTTCGAGGTCGCCGACGCGCTGCGTGCACCGCTCCTGCTGCACCCGTTCTACGCGGGGCCCGTCCGCGACCAGGCGCACTTCCAGGCCAACTCGATCGGCGTGCCGCTCGACACGCTGCTGGCGACCGTGGCGATCGTCCATGCGGGGTTGCTGGACCGCTGGCCGGGCGTCCGGCTCGTCCTGCCGCACGGCGGGGGCCACCTGCCCTTCCAGCTGGGACGGCTGGACAACGGCTGGCGGATCAAGCCGGAGCTGCGCGGTGCGGCGGAGCGGCCGCTGAGCGGCTACCTCGACCAGCTGCGCTTCGACGCCGTCCTGCACGACCCGCGGGCGCTGCGCTTCCTCGCCGAGATGGTCGGCTGGGAGCGCGTGCTGCTGGGCACGGACGGCCCGTACCGGACCGGCCAGCTCGATCCGGTCGGGTTCGTGCGCGAGGCCGGCGGCGATCCCCACGAGCTCGGCGAGCAGGCGCGCGCCCTGTTCGGCGTCGGCGGCTGAGCGCCCGCCAGAGCGAGGCGGGTCGGCCCGCCGACGTCGACGTGCCGACCCG
>JALRCL010000445.1 GCA_023268575.1 Patulibacter sp. | reverse complement strand
TTGCCCCTGGAATGGCGAAAGCCCCGCTTTCGCGGGGCTTTCGGTGGTGCGTTGGAGGTGGAGCTAGCCGGGCTCGAACCGGCGACCTCCTGCATGCCATGCAGGCGCTCTCCCAGCTGAGCTATAGCCCCTGGGACGCGGAAAGGTAGCACTCCGGGGCGGCCGGGGGTCGCCTGGTCGACGGTCGCCGCGCGGGGGCCGGTCGAGGGTCCGGCGCGCTCACGCCGTGGCGCGGGCGACGAGCTCGCGGTAGCCCTCGGCGACGATGTCCCGCTGGTCGATGCCGAGCGCGGCGCGCAGGTGCTCGACGCGGGCCGTGGTGCCGGGTCGGGGGTGGGCGACCGGGTCGACGACGCCCTCGAGCTCGACGAACGTGCCGAGGCCGTCGACCTCGTCGAGGTGGATGCGGACGTTCTCCGCGAGCAGCAGCTCGCGGCGCTTGCGGACCTCGCCGTCGGGCCCCAGGGCGTCGAGCAGCAGCGCGCGCATCGCCGCTGGATCCTCGACCGGCGTCCGGCGGTACCGGCTGCTGCGCGATCGGGTGGCGTCGGCGCGCCGGTAGTGGAGGAGCTCCGCCGAGACCACGATCGCGCCGTCGCCGGGGTCGGCGCGCTGCTCGCGGAGCTTCAGGCGCCCCGCCGGCACCACGAAGTACGTGTCCCGCTGCTCCAGCACCCCGCGGGGTCGGGCGCCCGCGTCGAGCGCGCGCCGCCGGACGGTCGCGAGGTCGGGGCAGCGCGCCTTCAGCTCGACGTTCTCGTGGGGCGCCGCCGCCGCACCGAGCGCTCCCGGCATCGTCCGGTCCTCAGGCGAGCGCGGCGCGGACGGCGGGGGCGACCTCCTCGATGAACCGGCGGACCTGGGCGTCGACATCGCCCTGGGGCCAGACCGAGACGCTGTCGAAGCGCAGGTCGCGGTGGAGGTGCACGAGCTGCTCGACCCACCGCGCGACGGGGCCGTCGAAGTCGCCCTCGGCCGAACCGTCGGTGATCGAGCCCTGGATCACGTACGCGCGCACGACCGATCGCGGGTCGCGGCCGGCGTCGGTGGCCGCCTCGTCGATCCGGTCCTGCATCTCGGGGAGCTGCGTCGGCGGCGCGTAGGGGCTCGACGGGATCCAGCCGTCGGCGCTGCGGCCGGTGATCCGCAGCATCCGCGGGCCGTAGGCGCCGAGCCACAGCTGCGGCGACCGCGGGGGCGTCGGGCCCGGGCGGTAGCCGCCGAGCGGATAGAACGGGCCGTCGCTCGTGATGCCGTGGTCGTCGCCCCACGCCGCGCGGCAGATGGCGATCGCCTCCTCGAGCGCGTCGACGGACTCCTTCGGCGTGCGGCGTGGGCCGCCCATCGCCACCACCGGATCCCAGAACGCGCCCGCGCCGAGGCCCAGGTCGAACCGGCCGCCGCTCATCACCGACAGCGACGCCGCCTGCTTGGCGAGCATCGCCGGGTGGCGCAGCGGCAGGTTCGCCACCGCCGTGACGAACCGCAGGCGCTCCGTCCTGGCCGCCAGATCGGCGATGAGCGACAGGGCGTCGAGGTGGCGCCGCTGGTAGGGGTGGTCCTGGATCTGGAACTGGTCGATCCCCGCCTCGTCGGCCAGCCGCGCCTGGGCCACGAGCTCGTCGTGGCGGGCCGCCTCCGGGTTGAGGAACAGACCGAGCTGGAGTCCACCGGCGGAGGGCATGCGCGGACGCTACCTCGTGGCCGGCGCGAGGTCGCCGGACCGCCGGCCATGCGGCGGGAGGCCGCGTCGCCACACGACCCGGGCCGCGTCGACGGCCTGCCTCGGGACGGCGGCGCACCCGGGTCGCGCCGATCGACGGGGCTGCGACGACGGCCACCGCGCGACGACGGCCACCGCGCGGCGACGGCCACTGCGCGGCGACGTCGGCCCGCGGTGACGTCGGCCGGCGGTGACGAGGGCATCCTCGAGGCGACGACGACCGCCGGCCGGGCGATGGCGGCGGCCATCAGGCCTCGATGATCGCTGACCGGGCGATGGCGGTGGCCGCCAGGCCTCGATGATCGCCGACCGGGCGATGCGGGCGGCCGCCAGGCCTCGATGATCGCCGACCGGGCGATGCCGGCGGCCATCAGGCCTCGATGATCGCCGACCGGGCGATGCCGGCGGCCGCCAGGCCTCGATGATCGCCGACCGGGCGATGCCGGGGGCCGGGCCGCGTCGACGGCCGGCCCGGTGACGACGGCGTGCCCGACGATGACCGTCGAGCAGGCGATGACGACGGTCGACGACGGCGGCCACCGCAGACGCGAGCCGCGACGAGGGTCTGCCGGGCACGACGCTTGCCATCGGGACCAGCACAGCAGGCGACGAGGGCGGGCAGGGCCCTGCCGGGCCACGGTCTGCCCAACGCCACGGGACGGCGGAGGGGCGGTGCTAGCGTCGAACCCGAGTCCCGAACCCCAGCCCGGAAGTCACGATGCCCCTCACCGGAACCTACGTCCCCAGCCGCTCGGACTGGGCACGCGAGCAGGCCGAGACCTACGAGGCCACCGGCGGTGCCGAGGCCGGCGACCTGCGCGGCGTGCCCGTCGTCGTCATCACCTCCGTCGGCGCGAAGACCGGCAACCTGCGCAAGCACCCCGTGATGCGCGTCGAGCGCGACGGCGAGTACGCGGTCGTCGCGTCGAAGGGCGGCGCCGACGAGCACCCCGCGTGGTTCAACAACCTCGTCGCCAACCCGCACGTCGAGCTGCAGGACGGTCCCGACCGGCGCGACTACGACGCCCGGATCGTCGAGGGCAACGAGCGCGCGACCTGGTGGGAGCGCGCCGTCGCCGTCTGGCCCGACTACGCCGACTACCAGCAGAAGACCGACCGCGAGATCCCGGTCTTCGTGCTCACGCCGCGCGCCGCCTGACGGCACGCCAGGGGGTCGCGGCGTCGCGTGCGGGCGGCGCCGCGACGACCCCGCCGCGCCGGCCCGCGGGGTGGGCGAAAACCCGTCTGGCGCGCGGGTCGGTGCCCGCGGTCGCGGTCACGGGGGCGTGCTGCTCGCCGGGTCGTGGCGGGGTGGGCGGGAACCCGTCTGGCGCGCGGATCGGTGCCCGCGGTCGCGGTCACGGGGGC
>JALRCL010000387.1 GCA_023268575.1 Patulibacter sp. | reverse complement strand
GACCTGCTGCGCGGCGAGCGCACCGAGCGCACGACGCTGCCCTGGGTCGTCCCGCCCGGCCGCCGGCCGCGTCGCTGGGAGCCCGAGCCGTTGCGCTGGCTCGGCATCCGCGGCGTCCACGCGTTCCTCGGCGCCGCCCAGGAGGTCGAGCGGCGTCGCGGCCGCCCGACGCGGCTGTCCGACCTCGCCCTGGCGCTCAGCGGCCACTGACCGCCGGCCGGCCGCGCGCCGCGCCCCGTCGCACGATCTGGAGCGCGAGCTCGGCCTCGACGCCCGACCGTGCCGCGGGACCGCTGCACCGCCGGCGGGCTCAGCCCGCGAGCGCGGCGAACCCGCGCCGCAGCAGCGCCTTCGCCTGGCGGCCCGGGTCGGGGGAGTGCAGCAGCACGACCCCGAGGCGCCGGATCCGGCCGTCGGGCATCCGGCGCTCGACCGCCGCCACGAGGCACCGTCCCGCGGCGTCGGTGTACCCGGTCTTGATCCCGAGCGTCCCGGGGTAGCGCTCCTTCAGCAGCGGGTTGTGGTTGTAGAGCTCGACCTTCCCGCCCTTGATCGCCATCGACCGCACGGCGCTGCGGGCGGCGACGATCCGCGCCAGGCGCGGCTGATCGAGGACCGCGCGGCCGAGCACCGCGAGGTCGCTGGCGCAGGAGCGGTTCGCGGCCTGCCGCTGGCGCCGGACCTCCTCGAACCCGCTCGGCGAGGCGAACCGCGTGCAGCGCAGGCCGAGCGCGCGAGCCTGCGCGTTCATCGCGTCGACGAACCGCGGCACCGTGCCGGCGACGTGCTGCGCCAGCGCGATCGCCGCGTCGTTGCCCGACGCGAGCATCAGCCCGTAGAGCATGGTCTCGAGCTGGACCCGCTTGCCGCGCGGCAGCACCCCGACGCCGGAGCCCTGGTAGGCGAGCGCCTCGCGGGTGATCCGCACCCGGTCGCGTGCCGGCGCGCTCGTGGCGACGAGCAGCGCGGTCATCATCTTCGTGAGGCTCGCGATCGGCAGGTCGCGGTCCGGGGCCCTCGACCACAGCACCTCGCCGCTGTCGAGGTCGTAGACCATCGCCGCCCGCGGCGGGTCGCGGAAGGGGTCGGCGAACCGCGCGGGGCCGCGGCGCAGCGCGAGCGGGCGCACGAGCGGCGCGTCGCCGATCGGGCCGTTGCCGGCGTCCATCGGCGCGACGGCCGGCGAGGGCGCCGTCGTGACGTGCGTGGGCGAGGCCTCGGGCCCGCCGCCGGCCCGGGCGAGGACGATCAGCCCGATGAGGAACGCGACCGCCACCGTCGCCACGATCCCGCTCACCCACCGCACCCGGCGCAGCATGCCAGGGGCGGCGGACCGAGGGCGCAGCTCGTCCTGCGCGAGCCGGCCGGGCGGCGCTCAGGCCTCCAGGCGCCGGAGCAGCGGCCGGCTGGCGAGCAGCAGCGCGAGCATCGCGACGACCGCGCCCCAGAGCACCGGATCGGTCGGGGAGAGCTCCTCGAGCCGGTGACCGAGGACGACGACCGCGGTCTGCAGCGGCAGGTAGCCGACGACCGTCGTCCACGCGAACCGCCCCAGCGGCACGCGCAGCGCGCCGGCGACGTAGCCCGTCAGCGCGTGGGGGACGATCGGCACGAGTCGCGCGGCGAGCAGCGGGAACGCGCCCTGCCGCGCGAGCAGCCGCTCGAGCCGGCCGATCCGCTCCGCGCCGAAGACCGAGTGCAGCACGGGCCGGCCGAGGGTCCGGCCCAAGCCCCAGCAGCAGACACCCGACGCGCCCCACGCGACGACCATGAGCGCCAGTCCGACGGGGATGCCGTAGACGTAGCCGGCGACGACGAGCACGATCTCCGACGGGTAGAAGACGACGGTGTGCACCTGCACGAGCAGGAAGAGCACGACCGCGCCCCAGACGCCGATCGCGCGCAGGTCCTCGCGCATCCGGTCGGTCTCGCCCGAGAGCGCCGCGCCGAGCGCCTCGCGCAGCGGTGCGATCGCGAGCAGCATCGCCGCCAGCAGGGCCACGGTCAGCAGCGCCACCGCCGGGGCGACCCAGCGCGGGAGCGAGTCGCGGGCCGCCATCCCGCCGAGGGTAGGCGCCCGATCCCGGACCGACGTGTCGCTCCGGTGAACGCCCGGCCGGCGGCCCCGCGCGCCCGGCGCGTCGCGAAGTACCGTTCGGCGCATGCCCCTGGCCGACGGCGTCCACACCCTCCGGATCCCGCTCCGCTACGGCGACCTCGACACGCTCGGCCACGTCAACCAGTCCGTCTACCACCAGCTCATGGAGCTCGGCCGGGTC
>JALRCL010000382.1 GCA_023268575.1 Patulibacter sp. | reverse complement strand
TGCTGCAGCCAGTAGTCGTGCCACTCTTCATCGGTGCCGGGCTTAACGAAGAACTCCATCTCCATCTGCTCGAATTCGCGGGTGCGGAAGATGAAGTTGCCCGGCGTGATCTCGTTGCGGAACGACTTGCCGATCTGCGCGATGCCGAACGGCGGCTTCTTGCGCGAGACGGCCAGGACCTGCTTGAAGTCGACGAAGATCCCCTGGGCGGTCTCGGGACGCAGGTAGACCGTCGAGCCCGTGTCGGCGACGGTGCCGATCTGCGTCTTGAACATGAGGTTGAAGTCGCGCGGCTCCGAGAGCTCGCCGCCGCACTGCGGGCAGCGCACGAGCGCGGGATCCTCGCCGGCGTCGACCGCCGCCTCCTGCAGGTGGTCCAGGCGCCAGCGCTTCTTGCACTCGCCGAGGCACTGCACGAGCGGGTCGCTGAAGCCCGCGAGGTGCCCCGACGACTCCCAGACGCGGGGGTGCTGGATGATCGCCGAGTCCAGCGCGACGATGTCGTCGCGGTCCTGGAGCATCGCCCGCCACCACTCGGCCTTGACGTTGTTCTTCAGGAGGACGCCGTAGTGCCCGTAGTCGTAGGTGTTGGCGATGCCGCCGTAGATCTCCGACGCGGGGAAGACGAAGCCGCGGCGCTTGCAGAGCGCGACGATCTTGTCCATGGTGACGACGTCGGCGGAGGCCATGCGCGGATCGTACGTGGCCGACTGCGACGGCCGTTCCGCGGTCCCCTGCGCCGCCTGTTGGCACTCGCGCTCGGAGAGTGCCAAGCGGGGGTGGCGAACGGCGCGGGTCGGCCTATACTGGAATCGAGATGCCCATCTACGAGTACCGCCGGCCCGATGGGACGACGTTCGAGGTCCTGCAGAAGTTCTCGGACGACGCCCTCACGCACGACCCCGACACCGGAGTACCGGTCGAGCGGGTCCTGAGCGCGCCCGCGATCCACTTCAAGGGCAAGGGCTTCCACAACACCGACTACGGCACGAAGAAGCGTCCGGTCGGCGGCGGCGGTGACTCCTCGTCCTCCGGCGACGCGGGCAAGAGCGACGGTGGCTCGGGCGACAGCTCGTCCTCGACGGCGTCCTCGAGCGATGCCTCGTCCTCGTCGAGCTCCTCCGAGGGCTCGGGCTCGGGCAGCTCGTCCTCGTCGGGCGGCACGTCGAGCGCCCCGGCCGCAGCGCCCAGCTCCTGACCGCCGCCCGATCCGCGCGATGCCGATCTACGAGTACCGCCGACCGGACGGCTCGACCTTCGACGTCGTGCAGCGCATGGCGGACGAGCCGCTGACCCACGACCCGGAGACGGGCGAGCCCGTCGTGCGGGTGCTCCACGCCCCGGCGATCCACTTCAAGGGCTCGGGCTTCTACAGCAACGACGTCGGCACGGTCCGCGGCAACCGCGAGCTGGAGCGCGCGGCGGAAGCCGGCGCCGATGCGCACGACGACAAGATGCGCGCCCAGCGCGCGGAGCGCCAGAAGGCGGCGAAGGCCGCCGATCAGCGGCGCACGGACCAGGCGCGGGCCCGCGAGGCGGCGAAGGTCCGGGGCGACGCCCCTGCGAAGCCCGCCGCGCCGAAGCCGAAGCCCAAGCCGCAGCCCTGAGCGGCGTCCGCGCTGCCTACGCATCGGTAGCCAGTCGTCGCTACTGGCCGGTAGCCTTCCGCCGATGAGCACGCCGACCGGCCCGCCCCGCCTGACGCCTCGCGAGCGCGTCGAGGCGCGGCTGCTGTCCCGCGCCGCCCGGGTCTCGCCGGCCACGCGCCGCCGGCTCCGCGAGCGGCCGATCGTCGTCGAGGGGCAGACGCTCGACCCGGCGACGCAGACGATGCTCCAGATCCAGCGACTTGCCCGCGAGCCGCTGATCGAGACGCTCGATCTCGCCGGCGGCCGCGCGTCGCTGCGCCGCGGGTCGCTGCTGACGGCCGGCCGGCCGACGCCGGTGGGCGAGGTCCGCGACCTGCGGATCGACGGCGCGACGGGCTCGCTGCCCGCCCGCCACTACCGCCCGCCGGGCGACGCCGACGGGCGTCCGCTGCTCGTCTTCTTCCACGGCGGCGGCTACGCGACCGGCGACCTCGACACGCACGACGCACCGTGCCGCCTGCTCTGCGCGCACGCCGGCGTCCACGTCCTCGCGGT
>JALRCL010000355.1 GCA_023268575.1 Patulibacter sp. | reverse complement strand
GCCCGTGCGGCGCGGGTTCCGGGCGTTTCGGGGTGCGTGCCGCGGGGTCCGGGCAGTTCGGGGTGCGTGCCACGCGGGGTCCGGGCGGTTCGGGGTGCGTGCCACGCGGGGTCTGGGTGGCGCGGGTTCTCGGCAGCGCGGGTTCTCGGCGGTGCGGGGTGCGTGCCGCGCGGGTCCGTGCCGCTCAGGGTCCGGGCGGCGCGCGGGTGCGTGCCGCGCGCGTCGCCTCTGCGCGTCGCGGGCGACGCGCCGATCGTGCGTCGCGCGACACGTCCGCCGCGCAACGCGGGAGGAGACGCATGGCGCACGCGCTCCGGACCTCGGACGCCCGAGGTCGGACGGCCGCGGCTCCGGCCTGGCGACGAGGTGCGTGGGCGAGGCTCCGCGGCCGGGCCGTCGCCCGTCCACCGCGCGGATGCCTCGAGGGACGGGACGGAGGCCGCTGCCTCCGTGCGCGCAGGGCGACGCCGGCCCCGCTGGTCGCGGCGAGCCGCGGCGGTGCTCCCAGCGGAGCTGGTGCGCAGGGCACGCTGAGCCGCGGCGGTGCTCCCAGCGGAGCTGGTCCGCAGGGCACGCTGAGCCGCGGCGGTGCTCCCGGCGGATCGGTCCGCAGGCACGCTGCGCGTCCTCGACCGGCGACGGTCCCGGCCCGACGGGTGCCGCACATGCGCGGTCGCCGGGCCGGTCCGCGGGCGCGACAGCCGCCGGAGAGTGGGGACGGACCCCGCTCCCGGACCCGGCTCAGAACGTCGTGAGGTACGCGTCGATCAGCGGCTGGCCGGCGACGAACGCCACGACGCCGCCGAGCGCGAGGTACGGCCCGAACGGGATCGTCGTCTTGCGGGCGCCGGCGACGCCCTTCCGCGCGGCGATGACGGCGCCGGCGACGCTGCCGACGACGAGCGCGACGAGGATCCCGACCGCGACGGGCGCGCCGAGGCACAGTCCGAGGACCCCGGCGAGCTTCACGTCGCCCATGCCCATGCCGTCGGGCCGGACGATCGCCGGGACGAGCAGGAACGCGAACGCCGCCGCACCGGCGATGAGGCGCTCGACCTGACCCGAGGGGTCCAGGGCGGTGCCGACGGCGATCGCGGCGATCGCCGTGGGCAGCGTGATCGCGTTCGGAATCCGCCGGTGGTCGAGGTCGATCAGCGTGATCGGCACCAGTGCCGTGACCATCACGATGCCGAGCACCGCCTGAGCCGTCGAGTCCGCGATGGCGGCCACGAGCGCCCAGAGGACGGCCGTGAGGGCCTCCACGAGCGGGTAGCGGCGCGAGATCGGCGCCGAGCAGTCGCGGCAGCGGCCCCGCAGGAGCAGCCAGGAGAGGACCGGGACGTTGTCGTAGGCCCGGATCTGGTGGTGGCAGGACGGGCACTCCGAGCGGCCCGCGGCCACCGAGACGCCCGCCGGCAGGCGGTAGGCGACGACGTTGAGGAACGACCCGATCAACAGGCCGAAGGCGGCGGCGAAGGCGATGAGCATCGGAAGCATGCGCGGAGGGTCCGGTGGGACGCTAGGGACGAGCCGACGGCAGCCGGGTGGCCGACGGCGCCGGAGTCGCGGCGCCTTCGTGCCGATCGCGTGTCGGTCCCCGAATGCATCGGAGCGACCTCGTCCGGGGCGTCACCCCGACGCACCCGAGTGGACGGACGTCCGAGTACCGTCCAGCTGCCGTCCGAGCCGGCGCGCCCGTTCCGACCGCTCCGACGCAGGTCCGGAGGCTCGACCGTCACCTCCTCGGGCATCCGACTGCCGGCCCGGGGTTCGACGGTCCACCTTCCCGGGCGGTTGACGTCGCCGTGCGGAGGCGGAAGGCTGCCGCGGTGGCCGAGACCGACGACCCCGACGCCCCCGCTCCCGGCCACGAAGAACGCGGAGCGGCTGCCGAGGCGCGGACCGGCGGCCTCACCGACGGCGCGTCAAGCGCCCAGGCGCCGGCCGCCCAGCGGTCCGACGGATCGCGGGGCGACGGGACGACGGCGTCCGGTGAGGCCGCCGACCTGCTCGGGGACGAGGCGGCGACGGCTGGTCGTTCCGACGAACCGTCCGCCGACGCGACACCGGTCGCAGGACGCGCCGGCAGGGGACGCACGCCGTGGAACCGCCGCTCCGGCGCTGCCCCCTCGCGGCGCCGGGTCCTCGTGCGCCGCGTCGTCGCGCTGCTGATCCTCGTGGCGCTCGGCGCCGGCGTGGGCCTCGCGGTCTCCGGCGGGGAGGACGACGCGCCCACGAGGACGGCCGCCGTCGACGCGACGATCACCCCGGCGACCGACCAGACCCAGGCCAACCGCGCCGCCGACCGCGAGGCGCGGACCCTGCTGCGCGGCGTGATCTCGGCGGTGGAGACGTGCTTCGGCGCCACCGGCACCTACGCGCGCTGCCGCACGCGGGAGGAGCTCGCCCCGTTCGCGAGCGAGGCCCAGTTCGGCCCGTTCCTCGAGCGCGTCGTCCCCGGCTCGCCCGACGCGTCCCAGATCGCGGTCACCGTCGGCGATCGCCGCAACGTCCGGATCGTCGGCGTCTCCCGCACCCGCAACCGCTTCGCCTACGTCCGTCGCCTGCCCGGCACCGCCGTCCAGTCCTGCCGCGCCGCGGCGTTCCCGAACCCCGAGGCCTGCTCCCGCGGCCGCTGGGGCTGACCACCCCGCATGAGCGACAGCTGCTCAGGCCGCCGGTGCGCCGAGCTGACGCGTCAGTGTTGGCAGCACTTGCTCGGCACGGCGCCGAACGGCGCCGGTCAGTCGACCGAACGATGCTGGTGCGAGCGCGCGCCACGTCATCGCTACGCCGGCCGGCAGGGCCCATGCCAAGTACACCGCCGTCCGCAGGTCCGGTGACATGCTGCGCTCGGGCAGGAGCTCGAACGAGACCCAGACTCCGAGGAGGAGCAGCAGTCCAGGTAGCGGAGCGCGACCTCGCCACGCGCTCCAGGCCACGAGCGCCAGACTCGCGCAGAGCGCGTAGTAGTCGACGTTCCACGAGTCGAGCAGGCAGCGCCACCACCCGACCGACGCGAGCAGCAGGAGCAGGTCCTCCTTGCGATTCCTCGCGCTGCGCCGGAGCGCGAACAAGAAAGCGATCGCGAACGCCCCTGCGACGATCAGCGGGTGTGTGACGCGGCCGACCCACCCCGGCTCGATGCGCTGCTGGGGCGGCTTGTCGTACGACGCCGCACCGCCCTCGACGTGCTGGACGACCGCGGGTGCGTCGATCCGCCACGCCGGATCGGAGCGACCCGTGAACCAGAAGAGGTTCATCGGCTTGAAGATCCCGGTGGCCCGCGTCGCAACCGGAGCGGCGGTCCCGCGCTCGCCGTGCTGGACGGCGATGATGGGACCGAGCACGAGCGCGGCGGCGAGCCCGCACGCGAGGACCTGCCGTCCGGCGGTGCGCCGGTCGGTTGCCGCAAGGAGCACGACCGGCACCGCGATCAGCGCCCAGGGCTTGGCCGCGGCAGCAGCGCCGATGACGGCCGCAGCTACGAGCGGTCGCCCGTGGACGGCGAGGAGGACCGCCGTGACCGCCAGACCCGCGACGAGGAGCTCCTCTGGGTGTCCAGCCTGCAGGGCGAGGAGCGCGATCGGGGATCCAGCAAGCGCGAGGGCGGTGGCAACTGCCCAGCCGCGTCCCACTCCATTGGCGAGCAGCCGGCGAGCGAGGACCCACCCGAGGCCGGCCAAGAGCCCGAGCCCCGGTAGGGCGGCGGCACGGAACGCCCCGAGGTCGCCTCCGAGCGCGCTCCCGCCGACGAGGAACGGCGACTGCAGCAGGGTGGCTCCCCCGTACCCCGGGAGCCGCAAGACGAACTCGTGCAGGTGCCCCGCCGTCAGCGCCTGGACCGCAGGGAGGGCCTCGACCTCGTAATCCCCGAACGCGAAGCTCGCCGTGCCGAGGACGAACAGCTGGAGCGTGCCGAGCGCGATGGCCGCGGCGAGGAGCGCCGTGGACGTCCGGCGCCGGGAGAGCGGGATCGGGTTGCGCACGGGAGGAGCGGATGGAGGGAGCACGAGTCTCGCGCGAGAACGCAGAAGGGGCGGCCGGGAAGGCCGCCCCTTCAAGCCGTCAGAGCGGCGGGTGCTGCGGTGGACTACTCGCCCGAGGTCCAGGAACCGGTGGCGTCCGGGCCCTTGGTGTAGGTGTAGCCGCCCGGCGAGTCCTTGGTGATCTTGTACCAGTGACCCGAGCCGGCCTTCGACTCGGCGGTGATCGAGTAGGTGCCGTTCGCGTTGCTGGTCGGGGCGTTCGCGCCCGACCTCACGATGAGCTTGAACTGGCTCAGGGCAGGCACGTTCGTGTCGTTCAGCCAGTTCGCGCTGAGCGTGGGCCCGTCGGCGAGGTACGACTCGATCTGCGTGACCGCGTTGCGGACGTCGCTCTTCGCCGACGCGTCCTTCGCCTTGTCGCTCTGGCCCAGGAAGGTCGGCAGGGCGATCGCGGCGAGGATGCCGATGATCAGGATGACGACCAGGAGCTCGATGAGGGTGAACCCGCGCTCCTCGGCGGCGCGATTGCGCATCCGGTTGATGATGGTGGACACAGCTGAACTCCTGTGGTTGGACCTCGTGAATGGGGGCAGTCCAGCTCCGCGACTCCTGCCGCGGGGTCCACTCCATTGCACCCCGGTGGCGGCCCGGCTGCCTCGCTCGTGAGCGAGGCCCGTGGCTTTGCGTCCCACCCTCGCGGATGGTTTGCCGTTGGCACCTCGGTGCTGGCTGCTGCTCCCCCTATCGGTGCGGCGCGGGAGCCGGCCTTAGGACGCTGGACGTTCGTTCGATCCGCCCACGTTCCACGTCGGACGGCGCCGATCACCCGGCTCGTGGGACACCGTCGGGCATCGACTCCGGGATGCGCGGGGTCTGCGGGATTCACGCTGGTCGAGGTCCTCGTGGCGTCGACGCTGCTCCTCGTGGGCGTCCTCGCCCTGCTCCCCCTGCTCGAGGGCGGCATGCGCACGACGACGGAGAACCTGCGCCGCGACACGGCCAACGA
>JALRCL010000217.1 GCA_023268575.1 Patulibacter sp. | reverse complement strand
CCCGCGAGTCTCCATCGTTCGTCCAGACGTCCGCTCGTCGAACGATCGAGAGATTGGGTACCCGCACGGGTAGACCCAGGTCATTCGCCGAGACGGTGAACGTCACCCACTCCCCACGCGTCCGGATCCCCGTGCCCCGCTCCCCGCTCCGCCCCCTCCGCCCACGTCGCTCGCTCGGCGCCCTCGCCCTGCTCGCCGTCGCCACCGTGGCGGCACCGGTGGCCTCCGCCGCCGACGACGGCGAGTGGCACGTCCTCGATCGCCCGATCGCCACCCATCAGCAGACCGCGCTGGCCTTCGGCGACCGCTCGCACTGGCTGCAGCCGTGGCGGGCCTACCAGGACACCCGCCCGGCCTCGTCGCTGGCCGACGCGGCCGCGATCAACCTGAACGTCGCGCCTGCGGAGATCGCCCGCACCGCCCAGGCGCTTGCCGCCGCCGGCGTGCGGCGCGTGCGGGTCGAGATCGGCTGGGACCAGATGTCCTACGACGATCCATCGACCCTCGCGACCTCCGCGCACGTCGACGAGGGGCTGCAGGCGCTGAAGGACGCGGGCGTCCGGCCCCTGATCCTCCTGAACGCGTCGGAGAACTCCCCGACCCCGAACCGCCGCGACCGCCTCACCGTCACCAAGGTCGCCTGGCTCGGGGCGCGCCAGGTCACCCTCGACGCCGCCAGCGCGGCGAAGGTCGTCCCGGGCCGCACCGGGTTCGACGCCGGAACGCTCGCGGGCGGTCTCATCATCACGAAGCTCGTCGGGACGACGGCGACGCTCTCCCAGCCGCTCCCGCTGACGGTGATCCTCCCCGGCTCCTACGGCGCGTCGACCTTGCGCTACTCGCCGTTCGCGGCGCCGCGGACCACGACCGGCGCGCCGAACCCGCTCTTCGAGGAGACGATGGAGGGCTGGCTCCGATACGTCCGGGCGGTCACGCGGACCGCGGCGGACGTCCTCGGCGGCAGCGGCTTCGACGTCGAGGTCTGGAACGAGCTCTCGACGCGCTCCGGGTTCCTCGACGCCTCGCGCTACTTCAACCCGCTGCCGGCGGAGTGGCGCGGCACCGGCGACGTCACCGAGCAGCTGCTCGCGCGGACGGCCGCGGCGATCCGCGACCCCGCCAACGGCACGCCCGGCGTGGGGATCGGCAACGGCTTCGCCAACCAGACGCCGTTCGCCTCGCCCGCGGACCTGCCGCCCGGGGTCACGGCGCTGGACAAGCACCCGTACAAGGGCCTGCTGCGCTTCCCCAACCAGCTGCCGACCTCCGACCGCAACGTGCGGACGCTCGGCGCGGACGGCTCCCCGCTGGGCAAGCGCGCCGCGAACGGCCAGTGGCAGACGTCCTTCAACCCGACCTACGACGCGTTCCTGCCGGAGTACTACCTCACCGGGATCCAGACCGAGCACCTCGTCCGAGACCTCTCCCCGATCAGCTCCACGATCAGCGGCCGGCCCCACGGGCGGACGGTCCGGACCCAGGACGGCCGCCTGCCGCAGGTCTGGATCACGGAGACCGGGATGGACCCGACCGGGACCGGGCTGACCGGCGACGCCGCGACGCGCATGCAGGCGAAGGCCACGCTGCGCGGCCTCGTCGCCTACGTCGCCGCCGGCGCCGACCTCGTGTCGTTCTACACGGCGAAGGCCGACCGCACCTGGGGCCTCATCTCCGACGCGTTCTTCTCGTCGACCAGCCCGGGCGCGGACGCTGCCGACGACCCGTCGGTCGTGGGCCCGATGCTGCCGGCGCTCGGTCGTCTGCTGCGGACGGTCGGTCGCGGCACGACCGCCGACCGCCGCCTGGAGCTGCGGTCGATCGCCGACCAGCACGATCGGATCCAGTTCGCGGGCAACGGCACGCCGCAGGCGCCGGACCTGCACGACCGGGACGTCGTGACGTTCTTCCCCTTCCAGCAGGACGAGCACCGGTTCTCCGTCGCGACCTACGTCATGACGCGCAGCCTGGCCCAGGTCCAGCAGCCCGACCTGCCCGAGGGCGACGTGCGCCGCTACGACCTCGCGCCGGAGACGTTCCGCCTGCGCATCGGGGGCGTCGCCGCCGCCCGGACGAGGGTCTCGCTCTACGACCCGCTGACGGACGAGTCGGCCCCGGCGTCGATCGTCGAGCGGTCCGGCGACGCGGTCGTCGTCGAGCTCGCGCTGACCGACGCGCCGCGCCTGCTGCAGGTGGACGACGGCCCGACCGGCGACTGAGCGCGGCGCGACCCCGTCGCGGACCGCGGCGCCTCGGCCGCCGCGCGCCTCCCGCCCGAGGCCGGCGCCCGCGGCGTGCCGGGCGCGGCGGCGCCTCCTCAGCGGGGGCGGCGCCGCAGCTCCCGGCGCATCCAGTCGAAGACCTGCGGTCGGTGCGGCGCGGCGACCGTCGGCGAAGGCGCACGGATCTCCAGCAGGCGCGGCGTGTCGGTGAGCGCGAGCTCGACGACGATCTCCCCCGCGCTGCGCGAGACGATCCGGGCGCCGACGCCGGCGTCGGTCACCGGGTCGTACAGGCTCACGGACGCCGCACCGCCGCGCACGCCACCGATCCGCAGGCGGAAGATGCCCTCCGGCGCCTCGTAGCGCCGCACGTCGTCCACGGGCCGGTCCGGCTGCTGGACCTGCGCCACGTCGCGCGACATGACGTAGACCGGCACCGAGAAGCGGTCGCGTCCGGACTGGAACGGCAGGAAGGCGACGACGTCGCGGTCGTGGAGGTCGGGGTACCGCGCAGTGCCGTTCCCGGCGAACTGGATCCGGTCGTGCTGGTCGGCGACCTCGCGCAGCTCGAGCTGGCGCGGCGCGGCGCGATAGCGCGGGATCCGCTTCATGAGCCGCGAGACGAGCTCGAGGGTGGCGCCGCCGGCCGCGCGGTCCCCCTGCGGACGCGATGCGCCGATGCTGCGGAAGAACGCCGGGTCGACGAGCCCCCAGGGCTGGTGCTCCCCGGCGCCGTAGAGGACGACGGTGTCGGCGCCCTTGTTCGCGTAGGCGACGATCGAGCGCAGCGCCGCGCGCGCCTGGACGGGTCGACGGGCCACGTCGTCGAGCCCGACCCCGGCGGTCTCCATCCCCGTCTCGGAGATCCAGACGCCGACGGGCGCGCCGCCGGGCGGGGCGGCCGACCGACCGTGTCGCACCCCGGAGATCGTCGTGGTGATCGGCGAGAGGTCCCGGACGAGCGTCTCGGTCTGCAGGCCGCTGAGGTACCACTCGGGGAAGAACCCGACGAACCGCGGGACGAACGCGTCGGCCCAGCGCCGGTCCGCCGCGCGACTGCCGGCGGGTGCGCCGTCCGCGTCGAGCGCGCGCTGCTGCAGGTCGGTCGTCGGCCGGTCTCCCGGGAAGCGGGCCACGCCGCGGTAGGGGTGCTTGCTCAGCGCGGTGAGGCCCGGCGGCGAGGTCGATCCGGCCGGGAACGGCGACTGGTTCGCGAACCCGTCGCCGATGCCCACGTGGGCGAGGTCCAGGGCGGGGCGCCGGAGGTCGGCGACCGTCCGGCGGAGGATCTCGTCGGTGACGCTGCCGGTGCCGGTGAGCGACCGCGGCACCGGGTCGAAGTAGTGCTTCGGGTCGAGGAACTCCGAGCCGAAGCTCAGCTCGTTCCAGATCTCGAGGTCGAACCGGTCGCCGCCGGTGGCCTCGCGCGCCGCGTCGGCGACCGCGCGGACGTAGGCGAGCCAGCCGTCGAGGGTCCGCTCGAACTGTGGATTGCGCCCGCCGCCGGCGCGGGGCGGCGCGAACGGCAGGTAGCGCAGCGTCGTGGAGCGGTGCGAGCCCGTGCCGACGAGCGTCGGCAGCGGCTGGGAGAGCGTGGCCGTCGTGCCGTCGAGCTTCGTGATGAGGAGCCGGGCCGCGACGGAGCCCGCGTTGAAGCCGGTGCGCCCGACGACGACCTTGCGCGCGCTCGCCACGTCGAGCTGGACGGTCCGCGCACCGGGGAGGGCGGTCTGCGTGAGGCTGAGCTGCCCGGCCTGCAACGGACCGGGCGCCGTGGAGTTCGCGTTCAGGAGGATCAGGGGCCGGAGCCCGTTGGCGTGCAGCGCGCGGATCCGGTCGACGACCCCCCGCCGATCGCGCAGGCGCGTCGGGTCGGCGTAGTCCATCTGGTCCCAGCCGATCTCGATCCGGCCGCGGGCGAAGCCGTGGTCGGCGAGGAGCTTCGACGTGGCCGGCAGCTGGGCGGCGGGCACGTTGAGCGTCATCCCCGGCGCGTCGCGCAGGACCGACGACGGCCGCGTCTCGAGGTAGCCGCGCCAGGGCTGCAGCCAGTACGAGCGGTCGCCCCACTCCAGCGCGGTCTGCTGTCGCGGGTCGATCGGCGTCGTCAGCGCGTGCCAGGGTGCGTCGTCGGCCCGCGCGGCCGGCGCGAGGAGCAGCGCCGCGGCGACGAGCGGCAGGAGGAGCGTCGTGACGACGGCGCGGGGCTGGGGCATGCGACCGGAGGACGGGAGCGGCGAGCCGGGGACGCTAGCGTGCCCGCCGCACCGTCGCCACCGGCCCCCGGGGCATCGGGTCGCGCCCGGATCGACGGGCGCGCAGAGGCCGGGCGGCTACGCGGCGCCGGCGGCGGGCGCACCGACCGCCGGGCCCGACGCGGTGCGGGGGGCCGGCAGGAGCGCGGCGGCGAGCACGACCATCGCGAAGGCGACCGACTGCAGGATGATGCCGACGGTGTTCGTCGCGATCGGATCGCCGAACACGATCAGGCCGCCGAGGATGCCGACGACGTTGGCGGCGGTCGCCGTGATGGCGATGACCTCGACCGCGCCGCCCTCCTGGAGCGAGCGCGCCGAGATGAAGTACGCGAGGACCGACGCGCAGACCGCCAGCAGGACCCAGGGCGTGAGGACCGATCCGCCCGCGTCCAGGACGCCGGTGGTCGCCTTCACCGCGACGTTGCAGACGCCGAAGAGCAGGCCGGCCGCAGCACCGAGCAGCGGACCGCGCAGGTGCGCGCCGCGCTCGTGCTGACCGCCGAGGATGCAGAGGAGGCCGAGGGCGAGCAGGCCCCCCTCGAACGCCGCCAGCGCGGTGACGCGGAAGGCGGAGTGGGCGCTCGTGGCCGCCGGCATCGCGACGACGAGCAGCGCCAGGCCGACGCCGGTGAGGATGAGCCCCGCCCACTGACGGCGTCCGACGGAGATCCCGAAGACGCGATCGGCGAGCACCGCGACGAGGACGATCCCGCCCGCGAGCACGACCTGGACCACCGACATCGGCGCGATCCACATCGCCACCGTGTGGAACGCCCAGCCGAGCGCGCCGACGAGCATGCCGGCGGCGAACCACTTCGACTTCCAGAGGGCCAGGCCCGTCTGGATCGGGTGGCGGACGTCGACGGTCGGTGCCTCGTTGGCGCCCCGGTGCTTGTAGAGGAAGCCGAGGTTGGCCGCGAGGGCACTGAGGAGAGCGAAGGCGATGCCGAGCTGGATCATGGGTATGCGAGGTCGCCGGGCGGTACGGAGCGCTGTGACTCGTACCGTCCGGTGGCCGGGTGCAGTCCCAGACGGTAGCGAGAATCGAGCCCTTGATGTTCCGGTCACACGGGTCTTCGGCCGGACCGGTGCAGATCCTGTACACACGTCCTCTGGTCGTGGACGGACGTTGGCCGCCCGTCGAAGGCCCGCATGGCCCCTGCGCGACAGGATCCAGCGCGGATCGACGGGGGCCGGGACGGCCACCGCAACGCCACCGGTGATGCGACGGTCGTCCACGCGTGTCGGCGGGCCCTCCTCGGGGACCCGCCGGCACGTGGCCCATCTCCGGGTCCCCTCCCCGCGAGCGCGTCCGCGGGGTCGCGGCGGCGACCGGGCCCGGAACGGCGAACGGCCGGCACCGCGAGCGATGCCGGCCGCCGAGGACCGTCGTGCGGGCCGCCGCGGGCGGCGGCCCGGTGGCGCTACCGGCCGTCGAGGTCCGTCGGCACGTCGAGCTCGATCAGCTCGTCGGCGAGGTCGCCCCCACCGAGCTGCTCGAGATCGCGCAGGTCCTGGCTGAGGTGATCGCCGTAGGGCTGACCCGCCTCGAGGTCCAGGTCGCCGAGGAGCTCGTCGCCCTCCAGCAGGGCCACGTCGCCGGCGTGCGGCAGCGGCTCCGTCGGCTCGATCTCGATCCGGCGGTAGTGCTTGAGGCCGGTGGCCGCCGGGATCAGCTTCCCGATGATCACGTTCTCCTTGAGGCCGGCGAGGTCGTCCCGCTTGCCCTCCAGTGCGGCGTCGGTAAGGACCTTGGTCGTCTCCTGGA
>JALRCL010000121.1 GCA_023268575.1 Patulibacter sp. | reverse complement strand
AGCTCGTCGACCACCGGGCGGGCGTCGGCCATCGCCCGGTCCAGGCGCGGCAGCGCGGGCTGCACGGTCGAGAGCAGGGTCAGCGTCGGGTCGACGGCGGCGTCGGCGAGCCGCAGGGTGCGACGCAGGGGCGCGACCGTTCGGGCGCCGACGCGCAGCATCGTCGTCGTCTCGCGCAGCGCGCCGGGGGCGTCCTCGACGACGGGACGGGCCTTCGTCGCGAAGCGCTCGAGCGCCGCGAGGACGGGATCCGTCGCGCGCAGGTCGCCGCGGACCTGACGCAGCGTGGCGGGCAGGCCGTCGAGGGCCGCCTGGAGCTGCGGCCGCTGGTCGACGGCGCGGAAGATCCGCGAGCCGACGCCGAAGCCGCCGGCGAGCTGCTGGCGGACGGCGTCGATCGCGCCGAACGTCCCCTGACCCCCACGCACGACGCGCGAGAGCGCGTCGGGGTCGCGGCGCAGCAGCTCGGTGGCGCGCTGCACGTCGCGCTCGACCGGCGCGACGTCGGGCAGGACGTCGCGCAGCTCCTCGCCGCGGCCGGCGACGCCGCGGCCGAGCGTGTCCAGCAGCTCCTGGGTGCGGCGGCGCGTGGGCTCGTCGAGCGTCGAGAGCGCGGTGTCCAGCGGGACGGCGGCGCTCGTGCGCTCGGCGGGGATCGTCGCGCCGTCGGGCAGCGGCGGGCCGCCCCGGCCGAGGTCGAGCTCGACGTACGGGGTGCCGACGGCGCTGCGCGGGCGGACCCGCACGCGCGTGGACGCCGGCAGCGGCTCGATCGCCTTGTCGAGCTGCAGGTCGACGGTCGGGCGCCCGTCGACGAAGCGCGGGTGCAGGACCTGCCCGACGAGCCGTCCCGAGGCCTTGACCTGCGTGTGGGCGCCGAGGTTCGCCGCGTCGCGCAGCTGGACGGTGACGGTGTAGTAGCTGCGGCCGGGGATCTTGTTCGGCGCCTCGAAGCCGGCCCACGCCATCGCGATCGCGGCGAGCAGGCCGCCGATGCCCAGGACGAGGACCGTGCGCCGCGAGAGGACGTCGGGGTGCCGGCGGCGCTTCGTCGGACGCTCAGTCATGGCCGATCAGCTCGTCGAGGATCCGCCGGGTGGCGGCGTCGGGGGCGACGCTCAGCGCGCGGTCCCCGCTGCGGGCCGCACGGCCCTTCGTCATCTGCTGGGTCGCGCCGTCGGCGGTGTCCGGCGCCGACCCGGGCTCGGTCCCGATCAGCGGCACGAGCTCGCCGCCGAGCTGCGGGGCGAGCCGCCCGACGATGCTCTGGAAGATGCTCGTGGTGACCGCGACCCGGAGCCGGAAGACCCGGCTCAGGCCGTCCTGGCTGTTGATGGCCAGCGACCAGTTGTGCATCGTGTCCAGCAGCAGCCGGGCGACCCCGCCGCGTCCGAGGCTGGCGCTCAGCGGCCGGGTGGCGCGCACGAACGCGTCGAGCTGCTCGAGCGAGGCGCGAACGCGGGCGAGGTCGGGCGTGCCCTCCCGGCCGAGCCGGGTCAGCGACGGGGCGACCGCGCGGGCGGTGCGCAGCGTGCTGCTCGTGCCGGCCGCGAACCCGGGCAGGGCGCGCAGGGTGTCCGCGAGCGACGGCGCGGCGACGCGCAGCGCGCGGGCCGTCGGCCGCAGCCGCTGCGAGGTCGTCTCGAGCCGGTCGAGCGTCGTGCGGACCTGGCGCAGCGTCGCCGGCAGCTCGCGGACCGTCTCGCCGAGGCGGTCGCGGCGCTCGTCGGCGGTCTCCAGCAGCCGCCCGGTGTCGGCGACGAAGCGGACGGCGTCGCGCCGCTTGGCCGAGAGCGTCGTCACCCCGCGCGAGGCCTGCTCGAGCAGCCGGCCGAGCCGGGCGTTCTCCGACCGGACCTGGGCGAGGACGTCGCGGCCGGCGCGCAGCGTCGGCGGCATCTCCTCGAGCAGGGCCGCGAGGTCGCCGCCGCGACCGGTCAGGCCGGTGCCGAGCTCGTTGACGAGGATCCGCAGCCGTGCCCGGGTGTCGGCGGGCAGCGTGTTGAAGACGTCGTCGAGCTGGACCTCGGAGCTCGTGCGGGCCAGCGGGACGCGCGCCGGCGAGGGCTGCGGGTCGCGGCGGTTCCCGGGCTCCAGGTCGACGTAGCGCTCGCCGAGGAGGTTCGCGGAGCGGACCGACAGCCGCGCGTCGCGACCGACCTCGCCCGCGTCGCGGTCGAGGCGGACCGTGATGATCGCGGTGTCGCGCGGGGTGAGCTCGACGTCCTGCACCGTCCCGGCGGTGAGCCCGTCGACGCGGACGTCGAAGCCGGCCTGGACGCCCGAGGCGTCGGCGACCTCCGCCCGGACCTCGTAGCCGCCGTCGTCGCCGGAGCCGACGAGCAGCACGACGAGGAGGGCGGCGAGCGCGACGACGAGCGCCGCGGGCAGCCAGCGGACGCGCCTCATCGGTCGTCCCAGTCCTTCGCGGGGTCCACGGCGTCCTTCCCGACGCCGCAGCTGGGGTCGAACGCGGGACGGCCGGTGAGGAAGCCCGGCGCGGGCAGGCCGTTGAAGCGCAGCGACGTCGTGTCGACGAAGCCCTTCGTCGAGGTGCCCTTCGCCATCTCGTTGATCCCCGACTGGCCGAGGTAGACGAGCGGACGCGCGATGTGGGACACGTGGTCGTACTCCTGCGACCAGCTGGCCCAGTTGGACACGAACCCGGCGGGCAGTGGTCGTGCTGCCCTTCCTCGTCGGCGATCACATCGTGCACATGCAGTCCCCCCAGCCGCTCGGCCATTCCCTCCAGATGGAGCGCATGCTGGATGAGGCCCAGGTTCTCCTTGATCTGGGCATGCCC
>JALRCL010000965.1 GCA_023268575.1 Patulibacter sp. | reverse complement strand
CGCCGCCGCGCGGGCCGCGCCGTGCCCGGGCGAGCGCCGCGTGGGTGGTCGCCGGCTGCCCCGGCCGCGCGCGGCCGCCAGTCGCGGGGTCACACGGTCACGGGGTCACACGGTCACACGGCCCTCAGTCCGCGGCGACGCGACCGGCGTCCGCCGCCGTGCTCCCGCCGTCTCCGGACCGCCGATCGCCCACCGCCGCGGACCCGGCAAGGTCGCCGGCTGCGACGCCGTGGGCCGGCAGGTCCCCGAGCCGCGGATCGTCCGCGCCCGCCCCGGTCGGCTGCACGACGCCAGCGCCCGGCCGCCTCGCGCGCGAGTCGCCCGCGCCCAGCTCGTCGGCGCGCGCGAGGTCGGCGTCGGGCCGTTCCGGGCGCGGATCGCCCGCGCCGGACTCGTCAGCGCGCGCGGCCTCGGCGAACGGCCCCAGTCCGGCGGCCGCGTAAGCGACCGAGCGGAACGAGCGTCGGTGCAGGGGCGTGATGCCGTGCGCGCCGATGGCCGACCGGTGTGCGGCGGTGGCGTAGCCCATGTGGACGTCGAAGCCCCAGTGCGGGTGGCGCGCCGCGGCGCGGTGCATGAACCGGTCGCGGGTGACCTTCGCGACGATCGACGCGGCCGCGATCGCGGCGCTGCGACCGTCGCCACCGACGATCGCGCGCTGCGGGTGCCCGATCTCCGGCACCCGGAAGCCGTCGATGAGGCACAGCGCGCCGGGCACCGCGACGCGCCGGGCGGCGGTCGACAGCGCCTCGAGGTTCGTGACGTGGAGGCCGCGGTCGTCGAGCCCCTCGACGCAGCGAGAGACGACGACGGTCCGGACCGCGATCCGCTGCACGATGCCGAGCAGGCGCTCGCGCTCCTCGGGCCCGTGGCGCTTGGAGTCGTCCAGCGCGCCGAGCGCGCGGACCTCGCGAGGGCCGATCCGCTCGAGGTCCAGCAGGACGCCGCCGGCCACGAGCGGGCCGGCCAGGCAGCCACGGCCGGCCTCGTCGGCGCCGACGACGAACCGCACGCCGAGGCGGCGGTCGTGCTGCACGAGCGTGCGTCCGCGACTCACCCGACGATCGTCGCGCACCGGGCGGACGGGCGTCGCGCGGCCCGGTCCGCGCCGGCGAAGGCGCCCCACGCAGGGGCGGGTCCTACAGGCCGCCGATCTCCTTCGGCGGCCAGTACGTGGCGAACGCGCCGCCGACGATCCAGTCGCGCGGCACGGGGCCCCAGTAGCGGCTGTCGTTCGAGCCGCCCCGGTTGTCGCCCATCATGTAGTAGCTGCCCTTCGGGACCGTGATCGGCTTCGGGAGGTCGCACGCCGTGCCCTCCCCCGCGCCGTTGCACGAGTCGCTGATGAAGGGCTCGTTCGTCCGCTTGCCGTTGCGGATCACGCGGCCGCCGCGGACGGCGATCGTGTCCCCCGGCCCGCCGACGACCCGCTTGATGAAGTTCTCGCTCTTCCACTCGCCGCCGACCGTCCCGGCGCACGGGCGGCCTTGAGGGATGTTGTCGCGGTCGACGCAGACCGCGTCGCCGCCGCTCACAACTCAACATAAATATTGTATTCAACATCAACACCACTCACCTCAGGCATTTCACCATGACTTCCGTCTTCCGTCTACTACCTATCGGCTACGGGTAAAGTCTAATGTAATTATCGTAGTCGATTTGATTCATAGAGAGGCTTTAATTTGTAAGCAAGATCCGTGAGCTCTCGAATGCGGTTTTCATCAGATGGATGAGTGCTTAAAAATTCAGGTGGTTTTTTTGTATCTTGTCGTTTCATTTTTTCCCATAAGGTGACTGAAGCGAAAGGATTAAATCCTGATCTCGCAGCAAGCTCAAGGCCAATAGCATCAGCCTCTCTT
>JALRCL010000956.1 GCA_023268575.1 Patulibacter sp. | reverse complement strand
GAAGGAGTCGATCTTCTACGCGTACGTGAAGGGCGACGTCTGGGACTCGCTGATCCTCGCCGCCCTCGTCGCCGGGGCGATCCTCACCGTCGCCTACGCCGCGCGCTTCGCCTGGGGCGCGTTCGCCGACAAGCCCGGCGTGCCGGACCGCCGCTGCGCCGAGCTCGGGCGGCCGTTCGCGGCGGCGCCGGCGGTGCTCGCCCTCGCCGGGCTCGTGCTCGGGCTGGGCATCTCCTGGCTCGACGAGCTGCTGGGGCGCTACGCGCACGACTTCCCGGAGGCGGCCTCCGGCCCCCAGCACCTCGCCGCCTGGCACGGCGTCGGGCTGCCGCTCGTGCTGACCGCGGTCGCGCTCGTCGCCGGCGGCCTGCTGCCGGCGGTGTCCGCCCGCGCGCCGATCTGGACGGCGGGCCGCGCCCGTGCACGGCGCCTGCGGGAGATCCTCCACGGGCACCCCCGGGACGCCCGTGCCTGCTACCAGGGCCTCGTCCGCGCGACGGAGACCGCCGCGATCGCGGCGGCACGCGGCACGCAGTCCGGCTCGCTGCCGGTGTACCTCATGACGATCCTCGTCGTCGTGATCGGCGCCCAGGTCGCGGTGCTCGCGATCGGCGCGCCGTGGACGATCGACGTGCGCGCCTGGGACTCGCCGGCCCAGCTCCTCGTCGGCGTCCTGATCGTCGCCGGGGCGATCCTCACGCTGCGCGCGCGCCGGCGGATGAAGGCGGTGATGCTCTCGGGCGTCGTCGGCTACGGGGTCGCCACGCTCTTCGCGCTGCAGGGCGCCCCGGACCTCGCGCTGACGCAGTTCCTCGTCGAGACGGTGACGCTCGTCGTCATCGTCCTCGTGCTGCGGCGGCTGCCGACGCACTTCACCGGCACGGTCACGCGCCGCGGGCGCCGCAGCGCCCACCTGCTCATCGGGGTGGCCTTCGGCGTCCTCATGGCGTTCCTGACGCTCCTGGCGCTCGGCGCCCGCGTCGACGCCCCGGCGTCCGAGCTCATGGCCGCCGCGAGCGAGCTCGCCGGGGGCAAGAACATCGTGAACGTCACGCTGGTGGACCTCCGCGCGTGGGACACGATGGGCGAGCTCGCCGTCGTCGTCGTCGCGGCGACCGGCGTCACGAGCCTCACCTTCCTGCGCCGCCGCTCGCGCGCGCTCCCGCGGCTGGACGACGCCGAGGACGACGTCGCGGTCTGGAGCGTCCCCGGCGCCGGCCCGGCGCCGGCCAGCCCGCTGCGGGTCAGCGTCCATCAGGCGGGCGGCGAGGGCACGGCCCGCCGCGCCCGCGCGTGGCTGCTGGCCGAGGGCACGCTGGCTCCCGAGCGCCGCTCGGTCGTGCTCGAGGTCATCGTCCGGCTCATCTTCCACACGGTGATGGTCCTGAGCATCTACCTGCTCTGGGCGGGGCACGACTACCCCGGCGGCGGCTTCGCGGCCGGCATCGTCGCGGGCCTCGCGCTGACCGTCCGCTACCTCGCCGGCGGGCGCTACGAGCTCGGCGAGACGGCGCCCGTCTCGGCCGGGGTCCTGATCGGCGCCGGGCTCGTCATCGCGACCGGGACCGCGATCGGCGGCGGCGTCCTCGGCGACGCCATCCTCCAGGGCGGGAAGGTCACCCTCGACCTGCCGGGCGTCGCGCCGCTGAAGCTCTACTCCTCGACGCTCTTCGACGTCGGCGTGTGGCTCGTGGTCGTCGGCGTCGTGCTCGACGTCCTGCGGAGCTTCGGCTCGGAGATCGACCGCCAGATCGACGAGGAGCAGCACCGCCCCGCCCCGACCGTCGCACC
>JALRCL010000951.1 GCA_023268575.1 Patulibacter sp. | reverse complement strand
AAACCTTGTTGATCGTCTCGGAGCTGACGTGGTTCGGGATGCCGGCGGCGATCTGCGCCTGGCGCGCGGTGATCTGGCCCTGGCCGGCCTGGATCACGTGGCCCATGGCGACGTGCTCGATCTGCTCGGGCGCGACGCCGGCGCGCTCGAGCGCAGCGCTGATCGCGATCCCGCCCAGCTCGACGGGTGGCGTGGACGAGAGGGCGCCGCCGAGCTTGCCGATCGGCGTGCGGGCGGATCCCAGGATGACGGTCTTGGCCATGATGCGGATGTTCCTCCTCGACGGGGCGCCTGACGGGGCAGGCGAACCGGCGGGCACGCGGCCCTCCGGCGCGGGTCGGCCTCGACCCGCGGCCCGAACGCTACCGACGGTCGGGTACTGGGGCGGCGTGGCGCGGTATCGCCCCGACGGGCGGGCGGCCCGGACGGCGTCCGCCGCGGACCCTCCGACGACGGCCCCTAGGCTGGGAGGGTGCCCGACGACCCCACGCCGATCGACGTCCAGCCCCTGCGCGAGGGCGACCCGCCCGCCGACGCCGTGGTCGTCGGCCTCACCGCCGCGGGCCTGGCCGGGGCGCCCGAGGACGCGCCGCTCCCCGTGCTGGAGCGGCTGCGGGAGACGGGCGAGGCCCGGCCCGCACGCGCGGCCGTCGCCCACGCGCACGACGCCGAGGGCACGCGTTGGCTGCTCGTCGGGCTCGGTGAGACCGGCCCCCGTCATGACGACGACCGACGCGGCGCCGCGGCCGCCGGTCTGCGCCGGCTGCGGGACCTCCGCGCTCGCGACGCGCGCGTCGTGCTCGACGCCCCCGCCTCGGCGGCCGCCGTCGCCGAGGCCCTCGTCCTCGCCGCCCACCGCCCGGCGAAGGTCCGGGGCACCGCCCCAGCGACGGACGACGGGGCCGACGAGCCCGGTCCGCTGCGGGTGCGGATCGCGGCGCCGGGCGGCGGGCCGCTCGGGGCGGCCGAGGCGGCGGAGGTGGAGGCCGCGGTCGTCGTCGCCCGGGCGCAGAACGAGGCCCGCGCGCTGCAGCAGCTGCCGTCGAACGTCCTCACGCCGCGCGCGCTCGCGCTGCGCGCACGGGAGCTCGCCGAGCGCACGCCCGGGATGTCCGTCGCCGTCGAGCTCGGCGAGGCCGCGCTGCTGCGCCGCGGCATGGGCCTCTTCGCCGCCGTCGGGCGGGGCAGCGTCGAGCCGCCCGCCCTCGTCGTCGTCCGCTACGCCCACCCGGAGGCGACCGGCCCGACGCTCGGGCTCGTCGGCAAGGCGGTGACGCACGACACCGGCGGCTACAGCCTGAAGACCCGCACCGGGATGGTCGGCATGCGCCTGGACATGTCCGGCGGCGCCGCGGTGCTGCACGCGGTGGCGGCGATCGCGCGGCTCGGGCTCCCCGTGTCGGTGATCGGCGTCCTCGGGGCGACGGAGAACCTCGTCGGCGAGCGCGCGATGAAGCCCGACGACGTCTTCGTCGGGGCGAACGGCACGAGCGTCGAGATCAACAACACGGACGCCGAGGGCCGGCTCGTGCTCGCCGACGCGCTGCACCACGCGCTGGAGCTGGGCGCGGAGCGGCTCGTCGACGTCGCGACGCTCACCGGCGGCGTCTCCGTCGCCCTCGGCACCTCCCACGCCGGCCTCCTCGGGCGCGAC
>JALRCL010000674.1 GCA_023268575.1 Patulibacter sp. | reverse complement strand
TGAGCTCCCCGACCGTCCCGGCGACGTCCTCCATCGGCACGGCCGGGTCGACCCGGTGCTGGTAGAGCACGTCGATCACGTCGACGCCGAGGTAGCGCAGGCTGTTCTCGGCGACCTCCCGGATCCGCGCGGGCCGGCTGTCGACGCCCGCGCCGAGCGGCTGGGCCTCCATGTCGAACCCGAACTTCGTGGCGATCACCACCTCGTCGCGGAAGGGCGCCACCGCCTTGCCGACGAGCCGCTCGTTGCTGCCCGTGCCGGCGCCGTACAGCTCGGCGGTGTCGAAGAGCGTCACGCCGGCCTCGTGCGCCGCGCGCATCGTGGCGATCGCCTGCGCCTCGCTGCTGCCGTCGCCGTAGGCCAGGGTGAAGCCCATCGTCCCCAGGCCGACCGCCGAGACCTCCAGGCCCTGCGTTCCAAGCGTCCGTCGCTGCATCCGTCCTGCCTCCCGAGTCAAACCAAACAGTTCGGTTCGGAACCGTAGCAGGTGCCGGTCGCGGTCCCCGCGGGGCTACGCTTGGCCGGTGACGGCCGCCACCACACCGAAGGAGCGGGTCCTCGCCGCAGCGCTGCAGGAGTTCGCCGAGCACGGCGTGGCCGGCGCGCGGATCGACCGGATCGCCAAGGCCGCGCGGACGAGCAAGGAGCGCGTCTACGCGTACTTCCGGTCGAAGGAGGAGCTCCACGCCGCGGTCGCCACCGACCAGCTGCAGCAGGTCATGGACAGCACGTCGCTGGACCCGGCCGACATCCCCGGCTACGTGGGCGCCCTGTTCGACTTCTACGTGGCCCATCCCGAGATGCTGCGGCTCGTCGGCTGGGGCCGGCTGGAGCCCGGCGGCGAGCTGACCGCGGCCGACGCGTCCGGCCACCGGTCGCTCGAGGCCAAGCTCGCGGTGATCGAGCAGGGCCAGGCCGACGGGCTCCTCGACGAGGCCTTCGAACCGATCGACGTCCTCATGCTGTTGGTGAACCTGAGCATGGGCTGGCTGATGGCCGTCGAGATGCACCGCTTCGAGGACGTCGACGACCCCGACGTCCTCGCCCGCCGCCGGGCGGCGGCCGTCCTGGCGGCCGAGCGGCTCTTCCCGCCGCGACCGACCCGGTCGACCTCGACGGGGTGACGCGCCGCGGGCCCCGCGCTGGGACGAGGCCCCGTCGACACCCTGCCCGCCGGGGGCCGGAGCACACCCGCCCCGGCCCCGCCGCCGATAGCGTCGCCGCATGGCCGAGGTCCAGCACCCGAGGTTCGCCCGCGTCTGGTCGCGGCTCATGCGGCACGAGCCACCGGCGGTCCGCCGCGCCCGGGCGGAGCTCGCCGCCGGCCTGCACGGCCGCGTGCTGGAGATCGGCTGCGGGACGGGCTCGATGTTCGAGCACTACCCCGACGCGGTCACCGAGGTCGTCGCGCTGGAGCCCGAGCCGCTGCTCTGCGCCGAGGCGCGGGCGACGGCCGCCGCGCGCCCGGTGGTCGGCGGACCGACGATCGTCGTGCGGCCCGAGCCGATCGAGGACGTGCCGGCCGAGGAGCTCGGCACGTTCGACGCGGTCGTCTGCTCGCTCGTCCTCTGCTCCGTGCCGGACCCCGTCGGCGCGTTGCGCACGGCCCGCGGGCTGCTGCGCCCCGGCGGCGAGCTGCGCTACTACGAGCACGTCGCGACGGACGGCGCGCTCGGGGGCTTCCAGCGGGCGCTCGACGCGACGGTCTGGCCGCGCGCGTTCGGCGGCTGCCACACGCACCGCCACACGGCGCGCGCGATCGACGAGGCCGGCTTCGTCCGCGTCCAGCACCGCGACGTGCGGGCCGTGCCGCGGTGGGTCCCCTTGCCGATCTCGCCGATCATCATGGGCGCCGCGCGCAGCGACGCCGCCTGACCCGGCGTCGATCGCCGGACGAGCGCGCGGCCGTGCCCCGTCGGGGCCGCCGTCGGCCTCAGGCGTTCGGGCCGGGGCGCACGAGGCGGCCGATCGCCTTCGTGGCGGCCTGGACGACGCCCTCCATGTCCCCGCCGGGGTGGGAGAGGAACCGCAGCGACAGGCCGTGGCCGAAGCCGATGA
>JALRCL010000655.1 GCA_023268575.1 Patulibacter sp. | reverse complement strand
GACCGAGCTCGAGAGCCTCGAGGAGGACACCGCGCAGGCCGAGGCGGCGCTGGCGGAGGCGCAGGCGCGACGGGCGACGCTCGCCGAGGCGCTCTCGACGGCCCGGCGCGCCGGAGCCCCGGCGCTCGCCGCCGCCGCCGTGGAGCGGCTCGCGGCCCTCGCGATGCCGGCGGCGACGCTCGAGGTGCGCGTCGAGGCCCGGACCGGCGGGCCGGCGGCGACCGGCGAGGACGCCTGCGAGCTGCTGCTGGCCCCGAACCCCGGCGTCCCCGCGGCGCCGGTGCGCGAGGCGGCGACCGGCGGCGAGCTCTCGCGCGTGATGCTCGCCCTGCTCGCGGTCGCCGGCGACGGCTCCGAGGCCACGCAGGTCTTCGACGAGATCGACAGCGGGGTCGGCGGACAGACCGGCCGCGCGGTCGGCGAGCAGCTGCGCACGCTCGCCGCCGACGGGCAGGTCCTCTGCATCACCCACCTGCCGCAGATCGCCGCGCTCGCCGACCGGCACTTCGCGATCGAGAAGGACACCGACGCGGACACCGCCCGCACCACGGTCCGGAGGCTCGACGACCGCGAGGTCGTGGCCGAGCTCGTGCGGATGCTCGGCGGCGAGGAGCGCGACAAGGGCGCGCGCCGGCACGCCGAAGAGCTGTTGCGGGCCGCCTGAGCGGCGCCGACGGGTCCCGCGCCGCCGTCGCCGTCGGACGCGCCGGCGGCGACGGACGGAGGGGCCCGCGGGGCGTCAGCCGGCGGCGCGGTCCAGGTCCAGCGATGCGGAGTTGATGCACCAGCGGTTGCCACTGGCGCCGGGGCCGTCCGGGAAGACGTGGCCGAGGTGGCCGCCGCAGGTGGCGCACTTCACCTCGATCCGGACCATCCCGTAGGAGCGGTCCTCGTGGAGCGTGACGGCCTCGGCCACGACCGGGTCGGTGAAGCTCGGCCAGCCCGTCCCGGAGTCGAACTTCGTGTCGCTGGCGAAGAGCTCGGACCCGCAGGCGGCGCAGCGGTACGTGCCGTCCTCCTTCGTGTCCCAGTACTTGCCGCTGAACGCGGGCTCGGTGCCGCACTGGCGCAGCACGGCGTACTGCTCGGGGGTGAGCTCCTGCTGCCAGTCGGCGTCGCTCTTCGCCGGCGAGGAGGGGGAGGGGGTCGCGTTCTGATCGGTCACGGGCTGCTCCTGCGGTCGCGGGGCCAGGATCCGGCGGGCGCCGGCGCCCGATCCGCGGCGCCGTGACCGGCGCCGCCGGGCGGGCGGGTGGTGCTCCGATGGTCGCAGACGGCCGGGCCCGCCCCGCGCGGGCGCAGGACGCGGACGTGCCGTCGTCACGGAGGACGTCCGCCGGGCCCGGTACCGTCCTCGTCGTCCGGTGCACGACCGCGGGCTCCCGCCCTCGGGGCGTGTCGCGTTCCCGTGCGCCGGAGGATCATCCCCGTCGTCGAGGTTCCGCCGTGTCCGATCGCAGCCAGACCAAGTTCGTGTTCGTCACCGGCGGCGTCGTCTCGTCGCTCGGCAAGGGCATCGCGGCGGCGTCGATCGGCCGGCTGCTCGTGGCCCGCGGGCTGCGGGTCGGCATCCAGAAGCTCGACCCGTACATCAACGTCGATCCCGGGACGATGTCGCCGTACCAGCACGGCGAGGTCTTCGTCACCGAGGACGGGGCCGAGACGGACCTCGACCTCGGCCACTACGAGCGCTTCATCGACGAGAACACCTCCGCGCTGTCGAACGCCACCGCCGGCGCGATCTACGCCTGCTTCTATGGCTCCGCCCTCGTGGCCTGGAATGCCAGCTGGAGCCCGGGGCTGATGGCGGGCTATCTGGCGCTGCTGGTGTTGGTGCAGAGCTACACCTGGCTGATCTGCCAGACCC
>JALRCL010000584.1 GCA_023268575.1 Patulibacter sp. | reverse complement strand
CGCGCCGCGATGCGCGCGGCGCGACCGGGAGGCTCAGGCCGACAGGCCCGGCGAGCTGCCGACGACCGGCGCCGAGGCGGCGCCCTCGTTCTGGACGGGCGCGTCCTGCGTCTCGGGGTCGGGCGCGAGGCCGGAGGAGATGACCTCGTACATCTCGTAGGCCAGCGGCTTCTGGTAGAGCGCGATCTTCGTCGTGCGGAAGTCGATGAAGAACTCGCTGTTCCAGATCCGCGTCCAGTCGGCCTTCGACCCGACGACGATCACCTGGCGGAAGCGGTACGCGTCCTCCTTCGAGCGGTACAGGCGCACGTCGTGCGCGCCGTGGCGGAGGAGGTCGGCCGTCAGGCCCTCGAGCGCCTCGCCGAGCTGGTCGGCCCGGAGTCCGGTCGCGTAGTAGGGCAGGTGGATCGCAAGCGCCATGTCGCTCAGGCTTTCACGTGGGAGGGAAGGACGCGAGCCGGCCGCCACGGAGGCCGACCGGCTCGGGAATCCTAGATGAGCGACCCCGGGGACCGGGGTCCGCTCGGGGTCAGGCGCCGACCTCGGCGCGGATGGCGCCGGGGCCCTCGGCCGTGCGGCCCTCGTCGTCGCTCGTGGCGCCGACGAGCACCGCGATCTTGCCGAGGTGCTGGTTGTCGCGCAGCAGCTGGTGGGCGTCGGCGACCTCGTCGAAGCCGACGGTCTTCCAGAGCACGGGCTTGACCTTGCCCTCGTCGATCAGGGCGTTCGCGCGCGTCGCCTCCCAGGCGTTCGCGAAGTGCGATCCGATGATCTCCTTCTGCTTCATCCACAGGTAGCGGACGTCGAAGTCGAGGTTGTAGCCGGACGTCGCGCCGCAGATGACGACCTTGCCGAACGGCTTCACGGCGAGGACCGAGGTCGGGAACGTCGCCTGGCCGACGTGCTCGAACACGACGTCGGGGGCGCCGCCGAGGATCTCGGTGACCTTCTTCGTGAACGCGCGCGAGGTGAGGAAGCGCTCCTTCTCCTCCTCGGGGCTCTCGCCGCCCTTGCGCATCATGCCGCTGAACTCGTTGCGGTTGATGTAGCCCTTGGCGCCGAGCTGCTTGACGAGCTCGCCCTTCTCGTCGCTGGAGACGACGCCGACGGACTCGGCCCCGGCCGCCTTGCAGAGCTGCGTGGCGAAGACGCCCAGGCCGCCGGCGGCGCCCCAGACGAGGACCTTGTCGCCGGCCTGGATCTTCGCTTGATCCATGAGCATGCGGTAGGCGGTGAAGTACGTCAGGCCGTAGGAGGCGGCCTCCGTCCAGGACAGGTGCTTCGGCTTGGGCAGCAGCTGCTGCGCCTGGACCTTGCAGAACTGGGCGAAGGAGCCCCAGGTCGTCTCGTAGGCCCAGATCCGCTGCGACGGCGCGGCGAGCGGGTCGAGCCCGTGGACCTCGACGTCCTCGTAGGAGGCCTGGTTGCAGTGCACGACGACCTCGTCGCCGGGCTTCCAGCGGGTGACGCCCTCGCCGACCTTCCAGACGATGCCCGACGCGTCCGAGCCGCCGATGGGGTGGCCGAACTCCGGGTGGTCGCCGTACTTGAAGATCGAGACCGGCTTGCCGAGGGCGGCCCAGACGTTGTT
>JALRCL010000552.1 GCA_023268575.1 Patulibacter sp. | reverse complement strand
CCGCCACCCGCCGGGCCCACGGCTGACGCGCCCGTACCTCGACGCACCAGCCACCCGCCGGGCCCACGGCTGACGCGCCCGCACCTCGACGCACCAGCCACCCGCCGGGCCCACGGCTGACGCGCCCGTACCTCGACGCACCAGCCGCGGGGCGGACGCCGCGGCTGACGCGCCTGGCCTTCGACGCACGAGCCGCCCACCGGCCCCACGGCCGTCGTGCCCGTCCCTCGACGCACGCGCCACCCGCCAGCCCCGCGGGCCGCTCTCGCGCCGGTGCCTCGATGCACGAGCCACCCGCCGGCCCCGCGGCGGCAGCCCCGGCCCTCCCGGCGGGAGGGCCCGGGAACCGCGTCAGGCGCGCGTCGCCTGCTCCTTGACCGCGTCGCGCGGCGTCTCCGCCTCGGGCATCGGCTCGGGGCGCGCGGTGGCGGTCTGGCCCGCGATCGGCACCGTGCCGATCGGGACGATGCCGTCGGCCTCGGGCTTCGTCGGGATCTTCGACATCGCCCGCTCGCTCATGGCGGTGATCGTCAGCGACGGGTTCACCCCGACGTTCGCGGGGATCGCGGCGCCGTCGCAGACGATGAGGTTCTCGTAGCCGAAGACGCGGTGGTCCTTGTCGATCACGCCCGTCGAGGCGTCGCCGCCGATCGACGCGCCGCCGAGGATGTGCGCCGTCGAGGGCACGTTGAAGAGCGCCTCGTTCGTCGAGGAGCCGGGGACGCCGCCGGTGCGCTTCGCCAGCCAGGCGGTGAACGCGTTGGCCTCGGGGATGAACGTCGGGTTCGGGTTGTCGGGGTCCTGCTGCGTCTGCAGCTTCACCCGGCCGTTGCGCTTGAGCTTCGACGTCAGCCGCATCGAGTTGTCGAGCGTCTGCATCACGAGCACGACGATCAGGCGCTCGGAGCCGTTGCGGCTGAAGAGGATCTCCCACAGCCAGCGCGGGTGGCGCAGCACCTGGCCGAGCCACTTCAGCGGCCGCGTCACGCGGTTGCCGTTGCCGGTCAGGACGGTGAACAGGCCACGGATCGCGCCGCCGCCCTTGCCGTAGGTGACCGTCTCGATGTGGGTGTGCGGGTCGGGGTAGATCGACGAGGTGATCGCGACGCGCTTGGAGACCGCCTCGGCGCGGCCCTTCGGGACCATGACGCCGAGGATCGCCTCGCTGTTCGTGCGGATGAGGTAGCCGAGCCGGTCGGAGAGCTTCGGCAGGTCGCCCTGGAGCTTGCAGCGCGCGAGCAGCTCGTTCGTCCCGAGCGCGCCGCCCGAGATCACGACGCCGCGGGCGCGGATCGTGCGGCGGTCCTTGCGCACGCGGGCCCCGGTCGTCTCGTGGACGATCTCCCAGCCGTCGGCCCCGTCGGTGCCGTTCAGCGGCTTCAGCGACACGACCTCGCGCCGCGAGTCGATGCGGGCGCCGTGCTTGTGCTCGGCGAAGTACAGGTAGTTCTTCGTCGTCGAGTTCTTCGACCCCTGCGGGCAGCCGAGCATGCAGCGCCCGATCCGCGAGCAGCCCACGCGCCGGGGGCCCTCGCCGCCGAAGTACGGATCGTCGACCTCCTCGCCCGGGGTGTCGAGGTACGCGCCCACGCGCGCCTTGCGGTACGTGTGGCCGACGCCGCGCTGCTCGCCGTACTCCTTCAGCCACTGGTCGCCGGGATCGTCCTCGGTGACGTCGGTGACGCCGAGCATC
>JALRCL010000526.1 GCA_023268575.1 Patulibacter sp. | reverse complement strand
CCGGCCCGCCGGACGACGCCACGGTCACCCGCGCGCCCGGGGCGTGCTTGCGGGCGTTCGTCAGGCCCTCCTGCACGACCCGGTAGGCGCTGCGCCCGACGCCCGGCGCGAGCCCGGTCGCGTCGGCCACCGCGAGCTCGTCGTCGATCCGCATGCCCGCCGCGCGCGACTCCTCCACGAGCGTCGCGACGTCGCGCAGCGTCGGCTGCGGCCGCGTCGTCGCCGTGGCCTCGGGCTCGCCGTCGGGCTCGCGCAGCACGCCGATGACCTCGCGCAGGTCCTCGAGCGCCTCGCGGGCGCTGGCGCGGATGATCCCGGCGGCGCGGGCGATCTCCTCCGGCGGGGCGTCGGGGCGGAACTCCAGCGCCCCGGCGTGCATGCTCAGCAGCGATATCCGGTGGGCGAGGACGTCGTGCATCTCGCGCGCGATCCGCTGGCGCTCGTGGTCACGCGCGAGCGAGACCTGGAGCTGCTGCTCGGCCTCGGCGCGGTCGGCGCGGTCGCGGAGGCTCAGCACGAGCTGGCGCCGCGCGCGGACCCACATCCCCCAGCCGACGAGCATCCCGAGCAGCGCGGCGATCATCAGGACGTACCAGACGAACCCCAGCTCGGCGTCGGGGTAGATCGCGGCGTACGTCACGCCGGCCCCGAGGTGCAGCGCCGCGATCGGGACGACGATCCGCGGCGGGCGGTGGACCGCGACCGTGAAGAGCAGCACGCCGGCCGCGCCACCGGCCGCGCCCGAGAAGGCCGAGAGGGCGCCGCAGGCGATCGCCAGCGAGACCGGCCAGTGCCGGCGCCCCCACATCAGCACCAGCGCGAGTGCCCCGGCCGTCAGGTCCGCGACGGCGAGGGCGTCCCACCCGTCGTGGTCGGAGACGAACGCCAGCAGCCCGAAGAGCGCCGCGAGGACGAACGCCACGAGGTCGACGACCCAGTCGCGGGTCGTGCGGCGGATCGCGGTCCCCGGCGGCAGCTGGTCGCGCTCGGCGAGCAGGACGATCCGCGGGACGCGCCGCGGCGAGCCCTCCCACGCATGGGGGGCGGCCGGGGCGCTGGTCGCTCCTGCTCCGGGCATCCACGCGAGCGTACGCGCGGGCGCAGGCCGGCACCAGCGACGGAGGTCGAGGGGCGCCCGACGAAGGTCGGGGAGCGCGCAGCCGTCGGTCGGGGGCGGGGCCGACGGACGACGGGGCCGACGCGACGACGGTCGGTCCCGGGACCGACCGATCGTCGACCTCCGACGGGCAGCGGCCGACCTCCGGCCGATGTGGCGGCGGCCCGCGGCCCGCAGCATGGTGGTCGTGATCCACGTCGACCAGCTCACGAAGCGCTACGGCGACCACGTCGCCGTCCGCGATGTCTCGTTCCGCTGCGAGCCCGGCACCGTGACCGGGTTCCTGGGGCCGAACGGGGCCGGCAAGTCCACCACGATGCGGATGCTCTGCGGCCTGACGTCGCCGACCGCCGGCCGCGCGACCGTCCTCGGCGTGCCGTACCGCGCGCTGCCGAGCCCCGGCCGCGAGATCGGCGTCCTGCTCGACGCCTCCGCGCAGCACGCCGGCCGCACCGGCCGCGAGGTCCTCGGCCTCACCGCGCAGCTGCTCGGCGTCGACGCGAGCCGGGCGGAGGCGACGCTGCGCCGCGTCGGCCTCGACGGCAAGGCCGGGCGCCGGCGCGTCGGCGACTACTCGCTCGGCATGCGCCAGCGGCTCGGGCTCGCCACCGCGCTCATCGGCGACCCGCGGATCCTCGTCCTCGACGAGCCCGCCAACGGGCTGGACCCCGAGGGCATCGCGTGGATGCGCGGGCTCCTGCGCGAGTTCGCCGACGGCGGCGGGACCGTGCTCCTGTCCTCGCACCTGCTGCGCGAGGTCGAGGCGGTCGCCGACCGGCTCGTCGTCATCAGCGGCGGCCAGATCGTCGCCGACGGCACGAAGGAGGAGCTGCTGCACAGCACCGGGGTGCTCGTCCGCTCGACCGACCGCACCGGGCTGCGCCGCGCGCTCGCCGCCGCCGGCCTGCCGTCGACCACGACGACCGACGGCGGCCAGCTCGTCGAGGGCGACCCGGAGGCGATCGGGCGCGCCGCGCTCGACGCCGGCCTCGTCCTCACGGAGCTGCGCCCCGCCGACGGCGCGGGCCTCGAGGAGCTCTTCCTCAGCCTCACCCAGAACGGCGGCCACGCCGCCGACGTCCCCCAGGAGGTCGCCGCATGAGCACCGCCACCGTCCCCGCCCCCGCCGCGCTGACGCCCCGCCGGTTCGACCGGCCGGGCCTCGGCCTGCTGACCCGCGTCGAGCTGCGCAAGGCCGTCGACACCCGTGCCGGGCGCTGGCTCCTCGCCATCACGGCCCTCGGCGCCCTCGCGGTCGCGATCGCCCGCGGCCTGACCGGCGCGGTCGACGACCGGACGTTCGCCGGCGCGCTGGAGCTCGGCCTGCTGCCGCTGAGCGTCCTCCTGCCGGTGATCGGGATCCTGCTCGTGACGAGCGAGTGGTCGCAGCGCACCGCGCTGGCGACGTTCGCCCTCGTCCCGCACCGCGGCCGCGTGGCCGGCGCGAAGCTCCTCGCCGCCCTGACCCTCGGCCTGCTGGCGACGGTCGCGGCGGTCGCGGCCGCCGCGATCGGCAACGGCGTCGGCATCGCCGCGGGCGGCGCGAACGGCTCGTGGTCGCTGTCGGGCGCCGAGCTCGTGCAGACCGTGCTCGGCATCGAGGCGAACATCCTCATCGGCGTCGCCTTCGGCCTGCTGCTCATGAGCCCGGCGATCGCGATCGTCGCGTACTTCGCGCTCCCGACGGTGTTCTCGA
>JALRCL010000524.1 GCA_023268575.1 Patulibacter sp. | reverse complement strand
TGGAGGGGACCGGCGACCATCAGCCCAGGGTACGGATCGCGTCGCGTCGTCCCGCGGCGACGGGCACCGGGGCGGTCCCCGGAACGACGACGGCCCGCCGAGGGCGGGCCGTGGACGTCCGGGTCCGCCACGCTCGGCGGGTCCGGATGGGTGGCCGGGCGAGCCCGGCCACAGCGGTCTCGGTTCAGAGGACGGAGACGTTCACCGCGTTCGGGCCCTTCGGGCCCTCCTCGGCCTCGAAGCTGACCTTCGCGCCCTCGGCGAGGGTCTTGAAGCCCGAGCCGTTGATGGCGGTGTGATGGACGAAGAAGTCCTTGCCCGGCTCATCGGGCGTGATGAAGCCGAAGCCCTTCTCGTCGCTGAACCACTTGACGGTTCCGGTGGCCATGTTGGTGCTCCCTCCGGGAGGTTCGTGCACGGGATACGCGGAGGGTGCTACTGCAACAACTGCGACACGCTGGCACTGCTTCGCCGGACGTCGAGGTCCGGCACGGACGGCCGAAGCGTAGCGCGCCCGGCGGCCCCGTTGTGAAGATCCGTGACCGCGCCGGACGTCGTCGCCGGACCGGCGATCGCCCGTGGGCACTGGTGATCGCGGTCTCCGGCGGCTCAGCGCCGTCGCGGCCCGCCGACCGAGCCCGCCTGGCCGACCCAGAGCCGGGGGCCCGGTCCGACGCGGCCCAGGCGGTCGTCGGGATTGGCCAGGGCGCAGCGCTCCAGCGACAGGCATCCGCATCCGATGCAGCCGGTGAGGCTGTCGCGCAGGCGCTGCAGCTCGTCGATCCGCTCGTCGATCCGGGCCTCCCACGTGCCGCTCAGCTGCGCCCAGTCGTCGCTCGTCGGGACGCGGTCGGTCGGCAGCCGCTCGAGCTCCTCGCCGATCTCGGCGAGCGTCAGCCCCACCCGCTGGGCGAAGACGATGAACGCGACGCGCCGGATCGTCGGTCGCGTGTACCGCCGGTGCCCGGACTCCATGCGCGCCGCGCTGATGAGGCCGCGCTGCTCGTAGAAGCGCAGCGCCGAGGGCGCCACGCCACTGCGCGCGGCGAGCTCGCCGATCGTCAGCTCGCCCGTCGCGGCCACCGGTCAAGCACAGCAGCCACCGCGGACGGCGCCCAGGACCTCAGCCCCGCAGGTGCTCGCGCAGGAACTCCGCCTGCTCGTCGGCGGCGCGCCGTGCCTCGGGCAGGAGCGCGACGCCGGTGACGTAGCCGTGGATCGCCCCGGGCTGCTCGCGCACCGTGATCGCCGCGCCCGCCTCGCGGCAGCGCCGCTCCCACTGTCGCGTCTGGTCCAGCAGCAGGTCGCGGGTGCCGACGTGCACCGCCATCGGCGGCAGCCCGTGCGGGTCGCCGTGCAACGGCGAGACGAGCGGGTCGGTCGCGGAGTGGCCGGCGAGGTACGCCGCCGCGGCGTGGGCCACCCCGTCGGCGGTCAGCAGGACGTCGTGGCGGGCCCGCGTGCGCAGCGCGGCCGCGTCGGCCGAGAGGTCGAGCCACGGAGCGCTGAGCACGAGCGCCGCGGGCGGCAGGCCGGCGCCGTCGCGCAGGCGCATCGCCGTGGCGACCGCCAGTCCCCCGCCGGCGCTGTCGCCGACGAGGCCCCACGCGCCGTCGCGCAGGACGCGCTCGCGCTCGAGCCGGTCGACGACCGTCAGCACGTCCTCCAGCGCGGCCGGGTACGGGTGCTCGGGCGCCCGCCGGTGGTCGACGAGCAGCCCGGCGGCCCCGGTGGCGCGGCAGAGGCGGGCGAGGTGCTCCCAGTGGTCGGGGAACGGCCCCGCGACGTGGGAGCCACCGTGGAGCAGCACGAGGACCCCGGCCTGCTGGTGCGCCTGGTCGATCCAGGTCGCCGGCACGCCCCCGATCGTCGTCCCGGTGCAGTGGTGCGCGCGGCTCACGGAGCGCGGCGGCTCGTGCGCGTCGTCGCGTCGCAGCTCGGCGGCGCGCTCGGCGTCGACCGGTCGCGCGGGTCCCGCGCCGAGTCGCCGCAGGCGGAGCGCCGCGCGCGCGGCGAGCATCTGGACGCTCATCGCGCCCGAACGTAGCAGCGACGTCCGTCGCGGACCGCCGGGGACATGGCGCTCCGGCGTGCTTCCGGGCGCGCTTGCGCTCGGTGGTTACAAAGGTGTACCTTGCCGGGGCGGCCCCGTCTTCGGGAGGCTGGGGCGCGGGAGAGCACGGACCACGTGGGCACACGACCATCGGGAAACGCGAGCGGACGCGGATGACGCGCACCGTCCCCGCCGCGCCGGGCGGCCGCGCGACGCGCGCGCTGCTGCTCGTCGGGCTCCTGGCCGTGATCGTCGTCGTCGTGCTGCTCGTGCGCGGCGGCGGATCATCGGCGACGCACCGGATCCTCCTGCCGGACGCCGGACAGCTCGTCGACGGCAACGAGGTCCAGGTCGGCGGTCGGCGCGTCGGCCTCGTCACCGGGATCGAGCTCACCGACGGCTACCGCGCGCAGGTGACCTTCGAGGTCACCGACGAGGACCTCCTGCCGCTCCACGAGGGAACGACCGCCGCCGTGCGCGTCGTGTCGATGTCGGGCATGGCGAACCGCGTCGTGTCGCTCACGCCGGGTCCGAGCTCCTCTCCGGAGCTCCAGGACGGCGCCGCGCTGCCGGTCGACGCCGTGACGACCCCGGTCGAGCTGGACCAGTTCTTCGACGTCTTCCAGCCGAAGACCCGCGAGGGCCTGCGGCGGATCTTCCGCGGGGGCTCGCGGACCCTCGCCGGGCGGGAGCGCGACGCGAACGTCGCCCTGCGCCGGCTCGCCCCGGCGCTCGGGTCGGGGCGCCGGCTCTTCGCCGAGCTCGCCGGCGACGGCGAGGCGCTCGAGCGGCTGCTGCGCAGCGGCTCGCGCACGGTCGGGGCGCTCGCGCGCGAGCGCGAGTCCCTGACCTCCGCGGTGAGTCACCTGCGCACGACGAGCGCCGCGCTGGCCGACGAGGGCGCCGCACTCGAGCAGACGCTCGACCGGCTGCCGGGGACGTTCTCCCGCGTGCGCGCGACGTTCGGCGAGGTCCGCACGACGCTCGACCGGCTCGATCCGCTCGTCGCCGCGTCGAAGCCCGCCGCCCGCGACGGCCTCCCGCTGCTGCGCGAGCTGCGCCCGATGGCCGCGGCGCTCGTGCCGACCGTCCGCGACGCGCGCCGCCTCGCCCGTGGGCCGCGCACCGACGACGATCTCGTCGAGCTGCTGGCGAGCCTGCCGCCGCTCGCGCGGTCCGGCGTCCCCGCGCTCGAGGCCGCGCGCCGGTCCTCGAACGCCAGCCGCCCCGTGGCGGCGTTCATCCGCCCGTACGCCCCGGAGATCACCGGCTGGTTCCGGACGTTCTCCGCCGCGACCGCGATCTACGACGCGAACGGGCACGTCGCCCGCACCCAGGGCGTGCTGAACCTCAACTCGCCGACCGACCTGCCGACCGCGCTCGCGCCGATCCGGTCGCTGCTGCAGCTCACCGCGCCGCTGCTGGGCCTGCACCACACGACGCCGACGAAGGTCCGCCGCTGCCCCGGCGCGAACTTCCAGACGCTGCCGGACCGCTCGAACCGCTACCGCGACGGCGGCACCCTGGACTGCGATCCCGAGGCGGTGGTCCCGGGCGGATGACCGGCCTGCGGCCCCCCACCCGGAGCGGCGCCCGCGCGCGCCTGCTGGCCCTGCTGCTCGCGGCCGTCGGCCTCGTGCTCGGCCTCGGCGCGGTCGCCGCGACCGGCGACGATGGCGAGGACGACGGCCCGTACCGCGTGCGTGCGACCTTCCACAACGCCTTCGCCGTCGTCTCCGACGTCGACGTGCGCGTGGCCGGCGCCCGCGTCGGCTCGGTGGAGGCGGTCGACGTCGACGAGCGCGGCCGCGCGGTCGTCGTCCTGCGGATCGAGGACCCGGCCTTCCAGGACTTCCGCACCGACGCCGAGTGCTCGATCCTGCCGCAGTCGATCATCGGCGAGCGCTACGTCGACTGCCGGCCGACGCAGCCCCGGTCCCCGGGCTCCCGGGCGCCCGGCGAGCTGCGCACGGCGCGCTTCGACGGCGAGGTCCAGCGCTTGCTGCCGCTGGACCGCACGACGCAGCCGATCGATCTCGACCTCGTCGGCAACCTCTGGCAGGAGCCGCAGCGCGACCGCCTGACGCTCCTGCTCTCCGCGCTCGGCGGCGGCCTCGCCGCCCGGGGCAAGGACCTCGACGCCGCGCTGCGCGCCGCCCTGCCGGGCCTGCGCGACACGAACCGCGTGCTCTCGATCCTGCGCAGCCAGACCGGCGCGCTGCGCCAGATGGTCACCGACGGGGAGCGTGCCCTGCGCCCGATGGCCGATCAGCGCGAGCGGCTCGTCGGGTTCCTCCGCGCCCAGGCCGACCTGCAGGAGGCCGTCGGCGAGCGCAACGCGGAGCTCGACGAGAACCTGCGCCTGCTGCCGGCGACGCTGCGCCAGCTCACGCCGACGATGAACGAGCTGCGCGACGCCTCGTCGGCGATGCAGCCGACGGTCGCCCGCCTGCGCCAGGCCGCGCCGCAGCTGCGGCGCCTGCTCGTCGGCCTGTCCGCGTTCTCCCGCACCGGCACGAGCACGATGAAGCGCCTCGGCGCCTCGTCGGACCTCGGCCGCCGCGCAATCGTCGCGGGCGACCCGATCGTCGGGCAGCTCGAGCGGCTCGCCTCGCGCGCCGCGCCGGTCTTCGGCGTCGCGCGGTCGCTGCTGGAGTCGATGCGCACCACCGGCGGCTCGCGCCGGCTGCTCGAGTACGCCTTCTACCAGGGCATGGCGATCAACGGGTTCGACGATGTCGGCCACTACCTGCGCGTCATGTCGGTGCTCACCCGCTGCTCCTCCTACGCCGAGGCGCCCGTCTCCGGCTGCTCCACCGGCACGGTCGAGCCGGGTCGGCCCCAGACCTCGCGCGCCGCGGTCCGCACGGCGAGCGAGGCGGTCGGGTCGCAGGCGTCGCTCGTCGACCGGCTGACCGCCGCGACGCTCGACGGCCGGGACGCCGACCGGCTGCTGCGCGAGGCGCCGAAGGGCCTCGAGCTCGACCGCCTGAAGCGCCAAGTCACCGACGCCCGCCGCGCCGCGCGCGACCCCGAGGCGCTCGGCCGCGTCCTGGGAGGAGGGTCGCGATGAGGCGTGGACGCTCATCCCTGCTGGCGAACCCCGTGCTGATCGGCGCGGCCACGATCCTCGTGGCGCTCGTCGCCGTCGTCCTCGCGTACAACGC
>JALRCL010000295.1 GCA_023268575.1 Patulibacter sp. | reverse complement strand
TCAGCCAGCTCTGCAGCGGGTCGTACGCGGCGCCGCGGCCGGTGACCGGGCGCTTCGCCCGGCGGCCGAGCTCGGCGACGAGCAGCCCGGCGAGCGACCGCGGCGCGCGCCGCTCCCGGCGGGCGCGCCGCAGCCCGGCGGTCAACGCGCGCTCCAGGCGCGGGCCGGTCAGCGGGCCGCCGCGCGGCGCCAGGCGCAGCCGCGACACGCGCTCCACCAGGCCCGCCGGGTCGATCCGCTGCCCGCGTCCCAGGCCGAAGGCGATCGCCCGGACCTCGGCGTCGTAGAGGTAGACGTCCCCGGCGGAGCGCTCCGTCCCGCGGACGAGCGGGCGTCCGCGACCCGTGTAGACGCCGACCCGCAGCGCGGAGAACATCCGCAGCAGCGCGGCGTGCCGCTGCTGGTCGCTGCCGTCGCGACGCAGGTCGCCGACGAGCTTCGCGGCCAGCGCGACGCGGTCGACCGGACGGCGCTTCGCGGCGTCGGCGGCGTCCGCGCTCGTCAGCAGGAGGAGGGCCGCGAGCAGCGGCACGAGCAGGCGTCGAAGCATCCGCGCGACGCTAGGCGCGACCCGCCCCATCCACATCCGGGAACTCCCCGAGGTGCCCCGAACGTCGTGGAGGTGCCGCGGTCGCGGCCGGCGAGCTGGACCCGCGGGGACGGGGGAGGAGCCGGTCCGGCCCGCGGGTGGTGGCCGCGCCGTCCGTCGGCGAGCAGGATTCGCGGGGAGCGGCGCACCGCGCGGCCCCGACCGACGGGAGCACGACCGGCGCGCGGCGACCGTCCGCGCGGCTGGGCGGGGCGTTGCGCGTGCGCTCGCCGGGCCGCTGCGGCCCCGTCGCAACGGCTTGGGTCCGGGGCGCCCGGGCTCGTGGCTACCGGGCAGTAGGATCCGCCGCCACATGCCGCTTCCCGCCGCGCTCGAGAAGATCACCGACAAGGCCGCGACGACGGCGTTCACCGTCCGCGAGCTGCTCGAGGCGGGCGTCGTCGGGCCGATGGCCCCGACGACCGCCGTCCGCTCCCTGAAGGCCCTGCGCGGCTTCGGCCCGACGCCCGCCGCCGGATACGCCGCCAACGCCGTCCGCCGACCCGGGCGGACCGCGATCATCGACGAGACCGGCGAGCTGACCTTCGCCGAGGTCCACGAGCGCTCCAACGCGCTCGCCCACGGCCTGCGGGAGCTCGGGGTGCGCGAGGGCGACAGCCTGGCGCTCATGTGCCGCAACCACCGCGGCTTCGTGGAGACGATCGTCGCGGCGTCGAAGCTCGGGGTCCACCAGCTGCTGCTCAACACGATGTTCAGCGGCCCGCAGATCACCGACGTGCTGGCACGCGAGCGGCCGGTCGTGGCGGTCTACGACCAGGAGTTCCAGGAGCTCGTCGCCCCTGGGGCGTCGGACCTCGCGCGCGTCGTCTGGACCCACGACGGCGCCGGCGCGCACACGACCGGCGAGCCGACCGCCGAGGAGCTCATCGCCCGCAGCTCGCGCGCGGACCTGCGCCCGCCGGCCGAGCGTGGCCGGATGGTGATCCTCACCTCCGGCACGACCGGGACGCCGAAGGGCGCCGCCCGCCAGCAGCCGAAGTCGCTGAACCCGGCCGCCCAGATCTTCTCGCGCATGCCGCTGCGCGCCGAGGAGCGGACGATGCTCGCGGCGCCGATGTTCCACTCGTGGGGCTATCTGCACTTCACGCTCGGCTTCGCCCTCGGGTCGACGCTCGTGCTGCGGCGCCGGTTCACGCCGGAGGGCACGCTGCAGGCGATCGCCGAGCACCGCTGCCAGGTGCTGCCCGTCGTGCCGGTGATGCTCCAGCGGATCCTCGAGCTGCCCGACGAGGAGCTCGCCCGCCACGACCTCTCCTCGCTGCGGATCGTCGCCCTCTCGGGCTCGGCCCTGCCGGGCGAGCTCGCGATCCGGGCGATGGACCGGCTCGGGGACGTCCTCTACAACCTCTACGGCTCGACCGAGGTCGGCTGGGCCACGATCGCCGACCCGGCCGACCTGCGCGCCGCGCCGGGCACCGCCGGCCGGCCGCCGCGCGGGACCGTCGTGCGGCTCTACGACGAGCAGGGTCGTCCGGTGACGGGGACCGGCGAGATCGGACGGATCTTCGTCGGCAACGACATGAAGTTCGACGGCTACACCGGTGGCGGGGGGAAGGACGTCATCGACGGCCTGCTCTCCTCCGGCGACGTCGGGCACTTCGACGCCGAGGGACGCCTGTTCGTCGACGGTCGCGACGACGACATGATCGTCTCGGGCGGGGAGAACGTCTTCCCGGCCGAGGTCGAGGACCTGCTCGCCGGGCTCGACGGGATCGAGGAGGCCGCGGTGATCGGCGTCGACGACGAGCGGTTCGGCCAGCGGCTCAAGGCGTTCGTCGTGCTCCACGACGGGGCGTCCGTCACCGAGGACGACATCAAGGAGCACGTCCGCGACAACCTCGCGCGGTACAAGGTCCCGCGCGAGGTCGCCTTCCTCGACGAGCTGCCCCGCAACCCGTCCGGCAAGGTGCTCAAGCGCGAGCTCGCCGACGACTGACCGCTGCGCCGGGACCGGCCGGCGGTCGGCGGACCGCGGCGTCGCAGGCCCGGCCCGTCCGGCGCGCCGGCACCGGACGCGAAGAAGCTCACACGCGGTCGGCCGAGGGCGTCAAGATGGCCCCTTCACGTGCCGGCGCCCTCGCGGCCGGTCGAGGAGGAGAGAATCTGATGGCCCCACGGCTTCCCCGCATCGTCAAGGACCTGGCGAGCAGCGCGACCTCGCCCGTGTCGACGGTGACCCGGCTGGCGAACACCCCGATGGGCAACCCGGGCAGCCACCGCCCGGTCTACGGCATCCACCTGCTGGACCGCGTGGTCAACGGCCACCGCTCGCTCGAGGACGCCGTCCGCGACAAGATCATCGTCATCACCGGCGGCTCGTCCGGCATCGGCCTCGCGACCGCCGAGCGGATCGGCGCGGCGGGCGGCACCGTCGTGCTCGTCGCGCGCGGCAAGGAGAAGCTCGACGAGGCCGCCGAGCTCGTCCGGGCCGCCGGCGGCACCGCGCACGTCCACCCGACCGACCTCAGCGACCTCGACGCGATCGACGCGCTCGCCGACGACCTGCTGGAGACCTACGGTCGCGTCGACGTCCTCGTGAACAACGCCGGCCGCTCGATCCGGCGCTCGATCGCCCTGAGCTACGACCGCTTCCACGACTTCGAGCGGACGATGCAGCTGAACTACTTCGCGCCGCTGCGCCTGATCCTGAAGCTCCTGCCGGGCATGCGCGAGCGGGGTGACGGGCACGTCATCAACGTCAGCTCGATCGGCGTGCAGACGAAGGTCCCGCGCTTCGGCGCGTACATCGCCTCGAAGGCGGCGCTCGACACGCTCTCCGACGCGATCCAGGCGGAGTCCCACGACGACGGCGTCCGCTTCACGACCGTGCACATGCCGCTCGTGCGCACGCCGATGATCGCCCCGACGACGCTCTACAAGCGCTTCCCGACCCTCACCCCGGAGCAGGCCGCCGACGTCCTCGCGCACGCGATCGTCTACCGGCCGCGACGCCTCGGGTCGCCGATCGGGCACATCGCGGCGCTCGCCGACGCGCTGAACCCGCAGCTCGTGGACATGGTCCGCAACCGCGGCTACCGGATCTTCCCCGACTCGAAGGCCGCCAAGGGCCTCGGCGAGGACCGGCCGCCGGAGATCAGCCGCACCGGGGAGGCGTTCGCGCGCGTCACCCGCGGCATCCACTGGTGACCCGCGGCGCGGCCCGGCGGGCGCGCCGCGCGATGCGGTGCGGGCCGGCCCGGTCGCCGACCGGACTCGCGCCGGTCGCACGCGGAACGGGCGGGCGCGACGTGCTGCGGGAGCGAGCGCTGCCGCACCGCCCCTAACCGCCCGCTAACCGCAGGGTCCCCGGCCGTGGCCGGCGCCCTGGGGCCCATGGAAGACTGCGCGCGCGCCAGACCGTCCTGGCGCCGCGCCGGCGCCGCCGGCGTGCGCCGTTCTCCGAGGAGTCGCCGTGCCTGCCGCCGTTCGTCCGTCGTCGCCGATCGCCCGGAGGGCCTCCCGTCTGCTGGGCGCGCTCGCCGGCGCCGCGATCGTCGCGGGACTCGCGTCCCCGCCCGCCGGCGCAGCGGCCGTGAAGATCACGAAGGCGAGGGCCTCCTCGGTCGAGGCCCCGGCCGGCACCTCCGCCGATCGCGTCTACGACGTGGACGGGGCCGACGCGACCGCCTACTGCGGGACGCAGGGCACGCCGATCATGGTCGGCTGGACCGGGCTGCGCTCCCCGGTCGACGAGGTGCGCGTCCGTGCCGACGGCAACTACGCGAGCGTCGAGACGCGCAAGGCGATGACCGCCACGCGCGTCCGTGCGAGCGCCCTCTGCGCGCGCGGGCCGCTGCGCGCGAGCGTCGTGACGCCGAACGGCACGACGGCGAGCTGCGGGGCGAAGCTCGCGCTCGGGATCCCGGTGCGGACGTCGTGGCCCTACGCCGAGTCGGCCGTCGCCGTGCGCGCGGACGGGACGCGGCGCTGGCGCGTCACCGGCCCGGTCGGCTGGCGGGCCGCGGCGGTCTGCGTCTCCGCTCGCGCGTTCAAGCGGGTGACGACGCGCAGCGCGACGGCGAGCTTCCGCCCCGGCCAGGTCGAGAGCACCGTCGCCGCGACCTGCCCGAGCGGCCGGCGTCCGATCGCCTGGGGCCACGAGGCGGACCCGGCGATCGGCAACCTCTGGCAGTCGAGCGAGAGCCGCGACACCCGCCTGTCGGTGCCGTTCATCTCCGCGGCGCAGGCCTCGGGCGCGCGCGGCTGGCGGCTGACCTTCCGCACCCCGGACCAGCAGCCGGCGGTCGCCGGCTCGCGGATCGCGGTGCACCTGACCTGCGCGACGCCGCGGTAGCCGGCCGGGCCGTCGTCCCGCGGGGACCCGGACCGCCTCGGCCCGACGCAGGAGATCGCCGGGTCGCCGACCGCCCGCGCAGGACGGAGCCCGGCGCTCGGCGTCCGTGCTCGCGCCGAGCGCACGACCGGAGGCGCCTCAGCGCGGCGGACGACGGGACGGTCGCCGCGGGGGGCGGCGCGCGGGCCGGGGCGCGTCGCTGCGCGGGCGGACGAGCGTGAAGCGGTCCCCGGCGGTCGGCCGGCGACCCGCGCCCACCCGCCACTGGGTCACGTGGATCCGCGTCGGTCCGCCGGGCGTCGTCCCGGGGTCGACCGCGAGCTCGGCGAAGCCGTAGGGGTGGGACGGGTCGGCGTGGGCGACCCAGGTGACGTCCTCGGTCCCGCCGGCGGTGAGCGACCGGGGCGCGACGAACACCGGCGCCTGCTGCCCCCGGGCGTCCGAGGCGTCGTAGGAGCTCGTCGGCAGCTTCGTGCCGCCACCCCCGAGCACGAGATGGACGAACCCGCCGCGGACGTCGACGTTCTCCGTGCCGCTGCGCCGGACCACGCGCGGCCGCATCGTCGCGTTGCCCGGCTCGGCCGCGCCGAGGACGTGCGAGCGCTCGTAATCGTGGTCGTGCCCGCTGAGGACGAGGTCGACGTCGTGCTCGGCCAGCAGCGCGAGCACGCCCTGCCGGATGCCGAGGTCGCCGCCGTTCTG
>JALRCL010000271.1 GCA_023268575.1 Patulibacter sp. | reverse complement strand
GAGGACTGGGAGGAGGCGCTCGCGTCGGCCGTGGCGCGCCGGGCGCCCGACGTCCTGCTCGACGGCGTCGGCGGCCCGGTCGGCGCAGCGCTCCTCGCGGCGCTCGGGTCCGGGGGCCGCGTGGTGGTGCACGGCTGGGCGTCGGGGACGCCGCTGGCGATCGACGGCGCCCGGCTCGCCGCGGGCAGCCTCACCGCCAGCGGCGGGCTCGGCCCCCGGGTCCTCGCCGGTCCCGGGGGGACCGGCGGGCTGCGGGCGTGGGAGGAGCGGGCGTTGGCGACGGCCGCCGCCGGCGAGCTCGTGCCGCTCGTGGAGCGGTGGCCGCTCGCCGACGCCGCCGGCGCCCACCGCGCGATGGAGGCGCGCCGGACGGCCGGCAAGGTCGTGCTGGTGCCCTGAGGCGACGCCCGGGCCGCGGGTCAGGCGTCGTCGGCGACCTGGCGCTCGAGCGCGGCGATCGTCCGGTCGCGGTAGACGCGGTAGTCGGCGCGCTGGGGCTGCAGCAGGGCCGCCATCGTCAACGGCGGTCGGGCCTCCGCGTGGCGCCCGAGCAGCTGGAGCGCCCGGCCGAGGCAGAACTGGGCGTAGTCGTTGTTCGGCTCGGCGTCGACGACCGCGGCGAACTCGCCGGCCGCCTCGCGGAACCGCTGGGCGCCGAACAGCGCGCGACCCAGCGCCTCGCGCACCATCCGCGAGTCGGGCTCGAGATCGCGCGCCCGCATGAGTGGCAGCGTGGCGGCGTGATGGTCGCCGTGCTCCAGCAGGGCGGCACCGGATCGGTAGAGCTCGTAGGCGTCGGGCATGTCGCGAACCTCCACACCGAGTGTGACAACCCGGTCAAGCGGAACGGGGCGGCCGCCACCGCGGCGCCACCTGCCCGGCCCTCAGGACGCTGCGGCGCGCAGCTCGATCACGCGGTCGAGGATCGCGTCGGCGACCTGCTCCTTCGCCGCGCGCGCGACGACGCGCTCGTCCCCGGCGGTGACGATCGTCACCGCGTTGTCGGTCGCGTCGAAGGCGATCCCGGGCTGGGAGACGTCGTTGAGGACGACCCCGTCGAGGCCCTTGCGCTCGAGCTTGCCGCGAGCATGCTCGAGCGCGCCCTCGCCGTGCTCGGCGGCGAAGCCGATGAGGGTCTGTCCCGGGCGGCGGGCGGCGGAGAGCTCCCGCAGGACGTCGACCGTCGACTCGAGCTCGATCGTGAGGCTGTCGCGGCCGTCCTTCTTGATCTTCCCGCCGGCCGGGTCGACGGGACGGAAGTCCGCGACGGCGGCGGCCATCACGAGGACGTCCGCCTCCGCGAAGGCCGAGGCGCAGGCCTGGCGCAGCTCCTCGGCGGTCCCGACGCGCACCACGCGCGCCCCCGGCGGATCGGGCAGGGAGACGTTCGCGGCGACGACGATCACCTCGGCGCCGCGGGCGGCGGCGCGCGCCGCTACCGCGTAGCCCATCCGCCCGGAGGAGCGGTTGCCGACGTAGCGCACCGCGTCGATCGGCTCGCGCGTGCCGCCCGCCGAGACGAGCAGGCGCACGCCGGCGAGATCCCCGCCGCGACCGAGGGCGGCCTCGATCGCCGCGAGCAGCTCCTCGGGCTCGGCGAGGCGACCGTCGCCCGACTCGCCGATCGACGCGAGGCGCCCGGACCCCGGCGGCACGATCGCCGCCCGGTCCTCTCGCAACCGCGCGACGTTGCGCGCGGTGGCGGGGTGGTGCCACATCCGGTGGTTCATCGCCGGCGCCACGAGGACCGGACCGTCGGCGGCGAGGTACGCGGAGGTCACGAGGTTGTCGGCACGGCCCTGGGCCAGGGCGCTGATGGTGTTCGCGGTCGCCGGCGCGACGACGTACGCGTCGGCGGCCTCGACGACCGCCAGGTGGCTGATCGGCTCGTGCGCCGGCACGCAGGCATTTAATGCAATCCAGTCCGGTCGCGTGGACGTGGCAAAGGCGCAACTGGATCAACGCATTGAGGCCATGAAAAACGCCGGGCAAGACCCCAGCAAGCTGGTGCAGATGCGTGATGTGCTTGACCA
>JALRCL010000179.1 GCA_023268575.1 Patulibacter sp. | reverse complement strand
GGCCCGGGCGTTCGGGGTCCGGGCTGGTCTCGGCGTCGCGTCGGCGCGGCGACGCTGTCCCGAGCTCCTCGTGGTGCCGGCGCGCTTCGAGGCCTACGTCGAGGCGGGGAACGCGGTCCACGCGGTGCTGCGCGAGCACGCGCCGCTGGTCGAGTCGCTCTCGATCGACGAGGCGTTCCTCGACGTCACGGGGCTCGAGGGCGTCACCGGGACGCCGGCGCAGATCGCCGCTGCGGTGCGTCGGGCCGTGCGCGAGCGGGTCGGGTTGCCGATCACCGTCGGGGGCGGTTCGACGACCCAGGTCGCGAAGCTCGCCTCGGGCGCGGGCAAGCCGGACGGCCTGCTCGTGCTGGCCCCGGAGGACGAGCGCGCGTTCCTCGATCCGCTCCCGGTCGAGCGGATCTGGGGCGTCGGGACGGCGACGGCCCGCCGCCTGCGGCGTCGCGGATGGGCGACGATCGCCGACCTCGCAGCGGCCGGCGAGCCGGCGCTCGTGGCGGCGGTCGGTGCGTCGGCCGGCCGGCGCCTGCACGCGATCGCGCGCAACCGGGAGTCGCGGGTCGTTCGGGCGCAGCGCGCACGCCGGTCGTTCGGTGCCCAGGCGGCGCGGCGGATCCCGGCCGGTGGGCACGAGGAGGCCGATGGCGCGGCGATGGGGCTCATCGACCGGATCGCTCGCCGGATGCGCGAGGCAGGCCACGCCGGACGGACCGTGACCCTGCGCCTGCGCTTCGCCGACTTCTCCGTCGCCACGCGGTCGGCGACGCTCGCCCGGCCGAGCGCCGAGACGCACGTGCTCCTGGCGACGGCGCGCGGGCTGCTGGCGGCCGAGCACGCGGTCCTCGCGACCCGGGATCTGACGCTCGTGGGGTTCAGCGTCAGCGGCCTGGAGCGGGTCGACGAGCAGCAGCTCGCGCTGCCGTTCGGTGCCCCGGTCCACCGGGCGCCGCCGCCTGCCACCGGCACGGGCCTGGACGCCGCGCTCGACGCGATCCGCCGCCGCCACGGCGGCCGGGCGATCCAGCGGGCGCGCCTGCTCGGCCGCCCGGCCGAGCACGGCGAGGGCTGGGCCGACGCCCGGCTGCGGGAGCGCCCGCGCCGCCGGTCGCGCGGGGACGAAGGGCACCCCGGTCCCGCCGAGGACCGATCGCCCGAGGACCGGTGGCCCTAGGGGCCGTAGCGGACGCGTGGCGGCATCGCCGGGCTCCACAGCGCGCCGTCGAGGCGCTGGCGGGCGACGCCCCAGACCGGCTTCGGGCGGCCCGCGTACGTCAGCAGCCCCTTGCGGTGCAGGCCCGTCCGCTTCACGGTCGTGCGATCGGCGCCGCCCGTCCAGTCGGGACGTACCGCGAACTCCCGCAGCGTCCAGTAGAGGGCGCCGGAGAGGTCGGTCCGCCGGTCGACGACGTTCATCACGCGGGCGAGGTACCGCGCCTGGAACTGGAGCGTGCCCTTGAGGCTGCGCTTGCCGGCCTTGATGCCCTCGGCACCCATCTCGGTGATCGCCAGCGCCTGGGTCGGATAGGCGGCGCGGGTGGCGTCGAGGAACGGCACGAACTTGCGGAAGTCGTCGACGCGGTGCGCCTTCGGGCCCTTGTACCAGCCGAAGTACGCGTTGAGCCCGAGGACCGGGAAGCGCGCGTGCGCCTGCTGGGCGGGGTAGTCCGGCAGGCTGCGGATGTCGAGCGCGGGCGGCACCGTCGGATCGAGCGCCTCGGCGTCGCGGCGCGCCTGGTCGAGGTAGGCGACCGAGGCCGGCTGCGCGTCGACGCCCGCCGTCAGCTCGTTGGCGACGGAGTGGACGATCACCGACGGGTGGTTGCGCGTGGCGAGGAGCGACGCCCGGTTCGTTCGCAGCGCGTAGTCGAAGAAGCCCTGCTCGCGCAGGCGGCGGTCGGCCTGGTAGACCGGCGTCTGGGCCCAGACCATGATGCCGGCGCGGTCCAGCGCGTCCAGCAGCCGCTCGTCGAGCGTGTAGTGCGCGCGGGTGACGTTCGCCCCGCTCGCCTGCAGCTCGTCGACGATCCGCTGGACGTCGCCGTCGCTCATCGCGGCGCCGCGACCGGGCACGTCCTCCTGGATCGAGGATCCGCGCAGGCGCAGCTCACGGCCGTTCAGCCGGAGCTTCGCGCCCGTCACCGTCACGCTGCGCAGCCCGATCTGCTCGTCGACCACCTGCTCGGGACGCAGCTCGACGCCCCCGAGCAGCTCGAGCCGCGCACGGTAGAGCGTCGGCGAGGACGGCGACCACAGCCGGCCGTTCGGGACGTTCGCGTCGATCGCGACCGACGCGGTCTTGCCGCCGGCGATCGTGCGCAGGTCGCGCTCGACGGTCAGCACCCGCTTTCCGGACGGGTCGTCGACGATGAGACGGGCGCGCGCGGCCAGGGGCTGGGGCAGCCGGTTGAGCACGGTGGCCCGGACCCGGACGCCCGGCGTGCAGGACCCGCTGACGTCGCAGCGCGCGGTGCCCTGGACGGCCGGGTCCGACGTCAGCAGGCGGCCGCGCGGGATCAGCCAGACCGGACGGGTGAGCCCGGCCCAGTTCCACCAGCCCTCGCTGATGCCCCCGGGGCGGCGCCCGTCGACGCGGATCGCGACGCGGACGGTGCGCCCGGTCGTGGCGCGCGGCAGTGCGACCTCGAACGGCGCGTACGGATCGTCGTTGCTCGTCAGCAGCTGCCCGTCGACGTAGACGTTCGCGATCCGGCGCACGGCTTCGAAGCGCAGCGCCCAGGTGCCGCCCTCGGCCGCGGCGGGGACCGCGACGTCGCGGACGTACCACCAGACGCCCCCGCGGAAGCTCTGGACCGACAGGGCGGGGTCGGCGACGTCCGGGACCGTGACGGGCACCCAACCGTCGCCCTGCCCGGTCTGCCGGCCGATCTGCAGGCCGTTGTCGGCCGGGTCCGCGGCGCGCTGCCACCCGGCGTCGAGCCGCTGCGGCGCGGCGGCGCCGATGGTCCCGGCCGGCGCGCCGAGCGGCAGCTGGCGCGGCGCGGAGGCCGCGGTCGAGGAGGCGGAGTCGATCCCGAGCGTCGAGACGACGGCGACGACGGCGGCGACGAGCGCGATCAGGACGACGGCGACCGTCCGATGGGGGGCCAGGCGCGACACGTGGCCCTGCATCATCGCCGATGGGACGGGCGTTCGGCGCGGTCGCCGAGAAGCCCCGCTCCCGCCCGACCCGGCGGCGCTCAGGCGGCGGCCTTCGCGGCGAGCTGACCGCACGCCGCGTCGATGTCGCGACCGCGGATGAGGCGGATCGTGGCGTTGAACCCACGCTCCTCCAAGGCGTCGCGAAAGGCGTCCATCGACCCGCGCGAGGAGCCGTCGTAGACGGAGTCCGTCGGGTTGTACGGGATGAGGTTGATCTTGTACTTCCAGGGCTCGAGCAGGTCGGCGAGCTGCCCGGCCTGGGCGACGGAGTCGTTGACGCCCGCGAGCATCACGTACTCGACGAAGATCATCTTGCGACGGCGCTCGTAGAAGCGGTCACAGGCCGCCTTGACGTCCTCGAGCGCGTAGCGGTCGTTCACCGGCATGATCTCGCTGCGCAGCGCGTCCTCGGGCGCGTGGAGCGACCACGCCAGGCGGACCGGCACGTCGCTGGCGGCGAGCCGGTCGATGCCGGGCACCCAGCCGACGGTGGAGATGCCGGTGCGGCGGTGCGTGATCCCCAGGTCGGGGAGCCTGCGGCAGACCTCGAGCACGTTGTCGAGGTTCATCATCGGCTCGCCCATGCCCATGAACACGCAGTGGTTCAGGGCGTCGATCCGGCGCAACGCGAGGGCCTGGTCGAGGATCTCCCACGCCGTGAGGTTGCGGCCGAACTTCATCTGGCCCGTCGCGCAGAACGTGCACGTCAGCGGGCAGCCGGACTGTGAGCTGACGCAGATCGAGCGGCGCCCGTCCTGGTAGCGCATGAGGACCGTCTCGATCGGTCGGCCGTCCTTCGTCGTGAGGAGGAGCTTCTCCGTCCCGTCGGAGGCGGTGACGCGGCGGACCTCCTCGAGCGTGGAGAACGGCACCCGGGCCGTCAGCTCGTCGCGCAGGCCGGCGGGGAGGTTCGTCATCTCGTCGTAGCCGCGGGCGCCGCCGGCGGTCCACTTCCAGATCTGTTCGAGCCGGAAGCGGGGCTGGCCGAGCTCCTCCAGCGTGCTGCGCAGCAGGTCGAGGTCCACGGCCCGATGATCGCAGGCGCCGTGGCCCGCGGCGGATCGGGCCGGGCCGCGACGGCGCTCAGCGACGCGCGGCTGCGAGCGTGGCGAGCACCGCGCGGGTCGTCGGCAGGCCGGAGAGCTCGCGGCTGCGGCGGACGTCGTAGGCGACCTGGTGGACGGAGAGCCCGAGGCGCTGGGCGATCTCCGCCTGGCGCAGGCCGGTGCCGAGGAGCGCCAGGACCTGCCGCTGTCGCGGGCTGAGCGCGGCGACCCACGCCGGCGGCTCCTCGCGCGGCGCGGGCACGACCGCCGGCGACGGGGCGCCCGCGGGCACCGGCGGACCGGGGTCCTCGCGCCGCCGCAGGGCGAGGGCGGCGAGCGGCGGCAGCGCGACCGCGCCGGCGGCGACGAGCCCGGTCGTGATGGGTGGGGCGCCTCCGGCGAGGACGGGCACGAGCGCGCCCACACCCAGCAGGGCACCGATCGCGGTGCCCGGGCGCGGACCGTCCAGCAGCGCGACGAGCACCGGCAGCAGCAGCACGGGGAGGACGAGCAGGCGCGCATCGGCGCCCGCGGCCGCTGTGGCCGCGGCACCGGTCGCCCCGGCGAGCAGCGCTCCTCCCATCGGGAGGGCACCGGCCGCGGCACGACCGGCGACCACGAGGCCGACGAGCGCCAGTACGAGGTCGGCGGCCAGCAGCCGAGGCGCCGTTGCGGCGTCGGCGCGGGCCGCCACGAGGATCGCCGCGACCACGGCCGTCGCGGCGATCGCGCGACCGGCCTCGGCGGCCGCCGATCGCCGGGCGGGGTCCGCACCCGTCGCGACGCCGCCGGCGGGCCAGGGCAGCGGCGCGCTCACGGCCCGCCCTGCTCGTCGAGGCGCAGCACGAGCTCGTCGAGCGTCCGCGCCCCGGTGCGGCGCTTCGCGTGCTTGATCTGCGTCCGCACCGTGGCGAGGGTCGTCCCGCGCGCGGCGGCGATCTCCTTCGGCACGCGCCCGGCCGCGAGCAGGGTCACGACCTCGCGCTCCGCGGGGGTCAGCGACCCGGCGACGGCGGCGGCCGGCCGCGGAAGGTCGACGGCGGCCACCGGGACCTCGAGCGCGGCCACGGGCGCCGCCGACCAGCCGGCGACCGCGCCGGGAGCGGTGCGGAGCGCCTGCAGCCGGCGGATCGTCGCGGCCCCGGTGAGCCCGAGCGGGACGAGGAGGAACGGGAGCAGCGTCGCGGTCCGGGCCTCGGGGTTCGTGCTGTGGCCGAGGGGCGGTGGGCCGCTGCCGGTCGCCGCGAACAGCCCGGCCTTCGCGGCGAGGAGCGCGACGCCGGTGGCGAGCGTCCACCGCCCCGGCAGCGCGGCGGCGGCGACGAGCACGAGCCACCCGGGCTGGGTGGCGAGGTTGCCCGGATAGCCGCCGTCGAGCGCGGCGCCGGCGAGCCCGACGACGCCGAGCAGCGCCGGCAGCCAGGGACGGACGCGCACCGCGGCGGCGACCCGGGGCGCGTGGAGCGCGGCGAGCGACCAGGCGGCGAGCCACCCGAGGCCGACCGCGATGCTCGCGACGTACGGGCGGGAGGCGAGGGCGGTGGCGAGGGCCACGGCGGCATCCGCGACGCCCACGAGCAGCGCCACCCGGAGCGGCAGCACCCCTGATCGGTCCGCGTCGTCCCGCACGGATCGGGATCGTCGCAGACCGGCCCGCGCCCGCACCAACGGGCCGCCAACGGTGCATACCCACTCCTGGTGGTTGCGGCGGGGCGCCCGGCCTCCGACGATCGGCCGGATGCCGTTCCGCGCGCCCGTGCTCCCGCTCCTGCTCGTCGTCCTCGGTCTCGTCGGTGCCCCGGTGGCCGCCGCGCAGACGGCGACGACCACGACCTTCGGCAGCCCGCTGGAGAACGCCCCGAACGTCGGCCCGGGCTGCGAGGCGCGGCCGTGGGTCGCGTCCGATCTCGACTCGCTGACGCTCACGGCATCGGGGCAGCCGAGCTGCACGTGGATGCAGCTCGGGCAGTTCGGCGTGCAGGCGGACACGCGCCGGGGCAACGCCCCCGGCAACGGTCGGATCACCGCGGTGGAGGTCCGCAGCGGCCCGAACCCGGCGCCGTTCCGCGTGACCGTCCTGCGCCAGATCACGGCCCAGAGCCAGAACGGCAGCCTCGGCGGCACGGTCTGCTGCACGATCCGCCAGCGCTCCGACGTCCTGACGCCGGCGCCGAACACCGTGTCGCGGTTCGCGGTCGACCTGCCGGTCGAGACGTTCGTCGACGTCGCGGGGAAGATGTTCGTCGACGACATCGTCGGGATCCACGCGCAGTCGGGCACCGGCAGCCTGCCGCTGTTCGTCGACGGGTCGCAGGCCCGCGCGTCGTTCCTCACGAATCCCGGCACGCTGACCGCCGTCGGCTGGTGGCCGTCGCTCGGGGATCTGGCCGGCGACGCCGGTGCCGGTCGCTCCTCGGCCACGCCGGCGGGCGTCGGCTTCGAGGTCCTGGCCCGCTACACGTTCTGCGGCGTCCTCGGGCGCGCGATCCAGAACCCGCCGCCGACGCGGGCGGCCGCGCCGCGGCAGGCGACCTGCGGGGGCGGCGGCGGGACCGGCGGTGGTGGTGGTGACGGCGGCGCCGGGGGCGGGACCGGCGGGGGAGGTGCCGGTGGGGGCGCCGGCGGCGGCACGGGCGGCCCGGCACCGGCGGTCGCGATCCGCGCGATCGTCCCGCGCCAGACGCTCGCCGCCCTTCGACGCGCCCGCAGCCTGCGCGTGCGCTGCGCGCTCGACGTCGCCGGCCGGTGCGCTGCTCGCGCGACGGTCGCCGCGGCGACCGCGCGGCGCCTGCGGCTGAGGGTCCCACGTGGCGCGCGGACGGTCACGATCGGCTCCCGCTCGGCGACGCTCGTCGGGCCGGGCACGGCGACGATCCGGGTGCCGTTGGCGGCGAAGGTCCGCCGGGCGCTCGCCCGCGCCCGGGGCACCGTCGCGATCACGGTGTCCACCACGGCGACCGCCACCGGCCGCACGGCGGCCACCGCGACGACGGTCCTGAAGGCCCGACGCCGCTGAGCGCGCCCCGGCGCCACCGCCTCCGGGCCGGAGGACGTGCCTGGCATCCTTCGGCCCGATGGACGACCACGACCACCGGATCGGGCTGCACGGGCTCGCCCTGCTGCGCGCCGGGGTGCGTGGCGACGTCGTGGGCGTGCACCGGCACCGCACCGCGATCGCGGAGCTCCTGGGCGACCCGGCGCAGGCCGTCGGCCGCGACCTGCCCGCGGTCTCGGTGCAGGAGGGCTACGCCGCGTGGGCGACGAGCTACGACGAGCGGCGCAACCCGCTCCTGGACGCCGAGGGCCCCGTCGTCCGCGAGCTGCTCGCGGATCGCCCCGCGGGGATCGCCGTCGACGTCGGGACCGGCACGGGGCGCCACGCGACGTGGCTCGCCGCCCAGGGGCACCGCGTGATCGGCGTCGACGCCTCGCGCGCGATGCTCGAGGTCGCCCGCGGCCGCGCGCCGGAGCTCGAGTGGCTCGAGGCCGACGCGCGCGACCTGCCGCTGCCCGACCGCTGCGCCGACGTCGTGCTCTGCGCGCTGACGCTCTCGCACCTGCCGAGCCTCGCGGCGATCGGGGAGCTCGCGCGGCTCGTCGCTCCGGGCGGCCGGCTCGTCGTCTCCAACCCGCACCCGCTCGCGACGGAGCTCCTGCACGCTCGGGCCTGGACGACGACCGCCGACGGGATCCGCGTCCGCGTGCCCGAGTGGGCGCACCCGCTCGGCGACTACGTGGAGCGCTTCGTCGCCGCCGGGCTCGTGCCGACGGTGCTGCGCGAGCCGCCGCACGACGGCAGCGAGCCGCTGATCGAGGGCCTGCCGGCCGCCGTGGTCTGGGCCGCGGACCGACCATCCGACCCCGCCGCGCCGCCGCGTCCGGCGCTGCCACCGATCGCGGCCGACTAGCCCGTGCGCCTGCAGAAGTACCTCGCCCACGCCGGCGTCGCCTCGCGGCGCGCGGCCGAGGAGATCGTCCGCGCCGGCCGCGTGACCCTCGACGGCGCCGTCGTCACCGACCCGGCGCGCGACGTGCCGCAGGACGGCAGCGTCGCGGTTCGCGTCGACGGTCGCGCCGTCGCCCCGGTCCGCGAGACGGTGGTCTTCGCCGTCCACAAGCCGGCGGGCGTCGTCTCGACGGCCCGCGACACGCACGGCCGCCCGACGGTCGTGGAGCTCGTCCCGGCCGGCGAGCGGCGGCTCTACCCCGTCGGGCGCCTGGACGCCGACACCACCGGTCTGCTGCTCCTCACCGACGACGGCGCGCTGGCGGACCTCCTGACGCACCCGCGCTACGAGGTGCCCAAGACGTACGTCGCGACGGTCGTCGGGGGCCGCGTCGGACCGGCCGCCCTGGAGCGCCTGCGCGAGGGCGTCGAGCTCGACGACGGGCCGACCCTGCCGGCAGAGGTCGAGCAGCCGCGACCGGGAGAGCTGCGGATCACGTTGCGCGAGGGGCGCAAGCGCCAGGTGCGCCGCATGTGCCGCGCGGTCGGCCACCCCGTCCAGGCGCTGCGCCGCGTGCGGATGGGCCCGCTCGAGCTCGGCCGGCTCGCCCCCGGCGAGTGGCGGGCGCTCGACGGACGCGAGATCGCCGCCCTGCGCGCCGCCGCCCGTCCGCCCTGCGCCGGGCGCCCGTGACATCCGTCATGGCCCGCGGGCGACGGTCGGCCCTTGCACGGCGCGCGCTCGGGGCGGAGCATCGACGGTGATGCGCTGGCGCCGCCGGACCGACCCCGAGCCCTGCGCGGCGCCGGCCGCGACGCCGCTGCTCGGCGCCTCGCTCGAGGAGCTCGAGCGGCTCGAGCACCAGGAGTCCGCCGACCACCGCCGACGCCGGGTGGCGGTGATGGGCTGGGTCGGGTTCGTCCTCGTCGTCGTCGGCCTGCCCCAGGCCGCCGACGCGTCCGCCGGGTGCGACCTGCTCGGGACGGTGCTGCGGGTCGGGCTGACGGTCGCGGTGATCGGGATCGTGCTCTGGCTCCTGTGGGACGGCTTCGGCCCGCCGGGCGCGGAGCCGCCGCTGCCGCCGCTCGGCCCGACGGCCGCGCTGCTCCTCGCCGGAGGATGGCTGGCGACGATCGAGGCCAAGGCGCTCGTCGTGCCGATGGGCATCGCGATGGCCGCCGGCACCCGCCTGCCGCCGCGCGGGGCGCTCGCGATCGTGCTCGGCTGCGTCGGGCTGACGTTCGCGCTCTACGGCGACGACGTCGGCGACGCGGCCGGGTCCTCGCTCGGCGTCATCGGCTCGGGGGTCGGCACGATCGTCGGCCGGCGCCAGTCCCTGCTCGTGCACCGTGCCCGCGCGCAGCGCCTGACCCTCGCCCGGGGAGCAGTCGTCGACGAGCGGCTGCGGATCGCGCGCGACCTCCACGACCTGCTCGGCCACACGCTGCTGGCGATCACGGTCAAGAGCGAGCTCGCCCGCCAGCTCGTCCCCGTGGACCCGGACCGCGCGCAGCGCGAGATCGCCGACGTCGAGGAGACCGCCCGGCGCGCGCTCGCCGAGGTGCGCGAGACGGTCGCGGGCTACCGGGCGCCGCGGCTGATCGAGGAGCTCGACGCCGCGACCGCGCTGGCCCGCGCGGACGGCGTCGAGCTCGTCGCCGACGTCGGCGACCTGGAGGGCCTGCCGCGCGAGGTCGAGGCGGCGCTCGGCTGGGCGCTG
>JALRCL010001038.1 GCA_023268575.1 Patulibacter sp. | reverse complement strand
TCCGACCACGGCTTCGCCGAGGACATCGACCTCCTCCGGCGCATGCTCGAGTCCTGAGGACGGCGGCCCCGTCCCCGGGAACGCCAGGCCGTCCGCGATGGCAGCCGAGCCGACCGTCCTCGTCACCGGCTTCGAGCCCTTCGGCGGCGACGACCTGAACCCCAGCGCGCTGGTCGCCCGGGAACTCTCCGGGCGGCGCATCGCCGGCGCCACGGTCGCCGCGCGCATCCTGCCGGTCGAGCTCGACGGCCTCGAGGCGGCGCTCGACGCCGCGCTGGGCTCGCTGCCCGCCCCGCCCCGCGCCGTGGTCGCCCTTGGCCTCGCCGCCAGCGAGGCGGTGATCCGCCTGGAGCGCGTGGCGCTCAACGTCGCGGACTTCTCCATCCCCGACAACGCCGGCGCGCTGGCCCGCAACCGGCCGCTCGAGCCCGGCGGCCCGGACGGCCGCCTGAGCCGCCTGCCCCTGGTGGCGATCCTGGGCGCGCTGCTGGCGCGGGGGATCCCGGCCAGGCTCTCCGAGACGGCCGGGCTCTACCTGTGCAACGCGGCGATGTACCGGCTGCTCGGGCGGCTGCCCGCCGGCCTGCCCTGCGGCTTCGTCCACCTGCCGCCCCTGCCCGCCCAGGTGGCGCGGCGCATCGCCCGGTCCGGGGGCCGGGTCTCGGGGCGCGATCCCGGCCTCGCCTCCATGCCGCTGGACCTCCAGGCGGAGGCGATCGCCCTCGTCCTCGAGACGACCCTGGCGGGCGGCGGCGCGGCCGCCTGACCCGGCCCCGGCGCGACCCGCCGGACGGGGTATTCTTCTCTAGGCTTCAAGCACTTCTGGTATAGTGGTTTCCCTTGTGGTCGGGTGGCGGATCGGCGTCCTGCCGCCGCCCGGCAAGGTGGCCCGCCCGGCCCGTGCCGGGCGCGCCGGAAGGCGCCGGCGACCCCCTCGCCGGCGTGCCGCGCAGGACGCCGAAAACCAGGGTCGCAGCCGCCCATGAAGCTCACGATCGAACGCAGCGCGCTGCTCAAGGCGCTCGCCCATGTGCAGAGCGTCGTCGAGCGCCGCAACACGATCCCCATCCTCGCCAACGTCCTGCTCGACGCGCAGAAGCCGCGCCTGTCGCTGGCCGCGACCGACATGGACATCGCGATCCTCGAGAACGTCCCCGCGGACGTGGCGAAGGGCGGCACGATCACCGTGCCCGCGCACACGCTCTACGAGATCGTGCGCAAGCTGCCCGAGGGCAGCCAGGTCGTCCTCGAGACGATCGGCGACAAGGGCCAGGTGAGCCTGCGCGCGGGCCGCTCGAGCTTCGCGCTCGCGAGCCTTCCCGCCGACGACTTCCCGCGCATGACGGGCGGCGAGCTGCCGCACCAGTTCGAGCTCGCCTCGGCGGAGCTCAAGGGGCTGATCGACCGCACGCGCTTCGCGATCTCCACCGAAGAGACGCGCTACTACCTCAACGGCATTTTCCTCCACGTCTCGGACGAGGATCAGCCCGTGCTCAAGGCCGCCGCCACCGAC
>JALRCL010000576.1 GCA_023268575.1 Patulibacter sp. | reverse complement strand
CCGCTGTACGAGCGGTTCGACGACGTGCTGGCCGTGTGCGCGCGCCACGACGTGACGATCTCGCTCGGCGACGGGCTGCGCCCCGGCTCGATCGCCGACGCCTCCGACGCCGCGCAGTTCGCGGAGCTCGACACGCTCGGCGAGCTCGTCCAACGGTGCTGGGCCGCCGACGTCCAGTGCATGGTCGAGGGGCCCGGGCACGTCCCGCTGCACCAGCTGCAGGACAACGTCGAGCGCCAGCAGCGGGTCTGCCACGAGGCGCCCTTCTACACCCTCGGGCCGCTCGTCACCGACGTCGCGCCGGGCTACGACCACATCACGAGCGCCATCGGCGCCGCGGTCGTCGGCTGGCACGGCACGTCGATGCTCTGCTACGTCACGCCGAAGGAGCATCTCGGCCTGCCGGACGCCGAGGACGTCAAGCAGGGCCTGATCGCGTACCGGATCGCCGCCCACGCCGCCGACCTCGCGCGCGGCGGCGCCCACGGGGCGCGGGCCGCCCGCTGGGACCGCGAGCTGTCGCAGGCGCGGTTCGACTTCGACTGGCGGCGGCAGTTCGCGCTCGCCGTCGATCCCGGAACGGCGCAGGCCATGCACGACGAGACGCTCGCCGACGACTACTTCAAGACCGCCGAGTTCTGTTCGATGTGCGGACCGAAGTACTGCCCGATGCACAACTTCCGGGATGTCGACTGGGACCGGCTCGAGCGCCTCGGCGCGCGGCGGCCGGTCGGCGCGGACTGACCCCGGATCCGGTCGGGCCGAGCCGGTCCGACCGGGCCCGGAACGACGACGGCCCCGCTCGTCGAGCGGGGCCGTCGCCTCGGCGGGTCGCGCGGCACGGCCGCGCGGCCGGTCAGTCGTTCGTGCGCGTGGCGTCGCCCTCGACGCCGGCCCAGTGCGCGGGCATGTGGATCCGGCAGTGACCGACGCCCTGGGCGTCGATCTCGTCCGGCGCGTGGCCGCCGTCCAGGAACGGGTCGTCGAGCTGGCCGGCCCGGGCCGCCAGCATCGCGCGGATGCGGTCGTCTCGGTCCTGCAGGGACATCACGGGGTGCTCGGTGGTCGCCATCGTTCGTCGTCTCCTCGTTCGCCGATCGGGGCGGGTGCTCCATCGACCGTACGCCGCCTCCGCCGGTCCCACCACGGGCCCGGGACGGCCGCCCACCGGTCGGGGGGTGGCGGCGAGGGTCGCCCGCGCGGCCCCCGCGGTACAGTCATGGGACGCCTCCGACCGCCTGCCGGACGGGGCGCATCAGCGACGAGGAGCACGCGGTGCCGCAAGCGGACGTCATCTGGAAGAACGGCGAGCTCGTCCCGTGGGACGAGGCCAAGATCCACGTCCTGACGCACGCGCTGCACTACGGCACCGGGGTCTTCGAGGGCGTCCGCTGCTACGACACCGAGATCGGCCCGGCGATCTTTCGCCATCACGAGCACGTCGACCGCCTGTTCCGGTCCTCGTCGCTCTACTACATGCCGATCCCGTTCACGCAGGAGCAGATCCGGCAGGCGACGCTCGAGACGGTCGCCGCCAACGGCCTGCGCTCCTGCTACATCCGCCCGATCGTGTTCCGCGGCGAGGGCCCGATGGGCCTCAACCCGCTCGACTCCCCGGTCGACGTCGCGATCGCCTGCTGGGAGTGGGGCGCCTACCTCGGCGACGAGGGCAAGGCCAACGGCGTGCGCGCCAAGGTCTCCTCGTGGCGCCGGCTCTCGCCGGCCGGCCTCATCCCGCACGCGAAGGCCACCGGCCAGTACCTCAACTCGGTGCTGGCGAAGATCGAGGCCACGAAGGCCGGCTACGACGAGGCGATCCTGCTCGACGACGCCGGCGTCGTCTGCGAGGGCTCGGGCGAGAACCTCTTCGTCGTCCGCGACGGCCGCATCGTGACGCCGCCGCAGACCGCGTCGATCCTCGACGGCATCAACCGCCGCTCGGTGATCGAGATCGCCGGAGACCTCGGCTACGAGGTCGTCGAGCGCGACCTCGCCCGTGCCGAGCTCTACCTCGCCGACGAGGTCTTCGTCACCGGCACCGCCGCCGAGCTGACCCCGATCCGCGAGGTCGACGACCACCCGGTCGGCACCGGCGAGCCCGGACCGATCACGCGCGAGGTCCAGCGGGTCTTCGAGGACGCGCTGCACGGGCGCGACGAGCGCTACCGCCGCTGGCTGGATCCCGTCCCGGTCTCGGAGCAGGTCTCCTGATGCCGCGGCTCGTGCCCCGCGCGATCGCCGCGCGAATTCCGTAGGGCGCCGGGCCGGCACGGCCTGGACGCCCGTGCCCCTCCGCGTCCCCGTGCCGGGGGCGCGCCCGCCCGCCCTACGACCAGATCGCACGACCCGCCATGACCCAGACCGCACGACCCTTCGAGCTC
>JALRCL010000821.1 GCA_023268575.1 Patulibacter sp. | reverse complement strand
ACGAGAATGAGCCGCCAGGGGGTCGGGTTGGTGGTGATCGCCTGCGTGACCGCCTCGACCCAGCGCAGCGGGGCGTCGAGCGGATCGGTCGCGTCGGCGTCCGCCGGGACCGCGTCGGCGAACATCTCCAGCGCCCGCGTCGACTCGCGCTCCAGCAGCGCGCCGAGCAGCGCGTCGCGGTTGCGGTAGGCGTTGTAGACGACGGTCTTCGCGAGGTCGGCGCGTCGCGCCACCGCCTCCATCGTCACCGCGCCGAAGCCCTCCTCGACGATGAGCTCGAGCGCGGCGTCGAGGACCTGCTGGCGGCGGACCTCGATCGGCAGGCGCGGCTGGCGCGGGCGGGGGAGGGCGGGCTCGGCGATGGGCCGATGCTAGCCGCCGGTCACCGCTCGGACGCACGCGGCGGGCGCGCGAGGGCTAGCGTGCGGCCCGATCGCCGTGACGAGCACCAGCGCCCTGACCTACACCTGCGTCGGCCCGAGCTGCGCCTGGCCGACGGCGACGCGGCCGACGAGCTGCCACCGGATCGACGCCGGGGACCGGACGGTGCTCGTCGACATCGGGCACGGGGCCCTCCAGGCGCTGCGCGGCGCGGATGCGCCGCTGGAGCGGCTCGACGCCGTGCTGCTCACGCACCTGCACCTCGACCACTGGGCCGATCTCGTGCCGCTCGTGTGGATGCGCCGCTTCGAGCTCGCGGCCACGGCCCCGCTGCCGGTCGTGGTGCCCGAGGGCCAGGCCGCCCGCCTGCGGACGGCGTTGGAGGCGCTGGACGCCCTCGACGTCCTCGACTGGATCACGCTGACGGAGCTCCAGGCCGGGTTGCCGCCGGTGGACGTCGGGCCGGTGGCGGTCACCGCGGTCGCGCTGCCGCACAGCGCCGTCCTGACGGTGAACGGGTACCGCCTGCAGGCCGCCGACGGCACGACGATCGTCATCAGCGGCGACTGCGGACCGACCGACGCGCTGCCGGCGTTCGCGCGCGGCGCGGGGCTGCTCGTGCTGGAGGCGACCGTCCCCGCACCGCTGCCGGGGCACCTGACGCCCGGCGAGGCCGGCGCGATCGTCGCCGCGACGCAGCCCGGCCGCGCCCTGCTCAGCCACTACCTCGAGCCGCTCGGCGGCGCGCCGCAGCTCGCATCCGCGCGCGCCGTCTGCCCCGACGTCCCGCTGGCGTTCGCCGAACCCGGAGTGGCCGTCGCGGTCGCGGCGGCGCCGTCGACCGTCCGGGACCGCTAGCGCCCGGTCAGGCCTTCCGGACGACGCTCGACTTCAGCTGCATCGGGCCGAAGCCCGGGACCTTCGCCTCGAGGTCGTGGTCGCCGACGCCGTCGACGATCCGGATCCCGCGGACCTTCGTCCCGACCTTGATCGGCCCGCCCGCGCCCTTGACCTTCAGGTCCTTGACGATCGTCACCGCGTCGCCGTCGACGAGGACGTTGCCGACGGCGTCGCGGACCACCGGGGCCGACGCGGCCGACGGCTCGTCCGCGGCCGGCGACCATTCGTGGAAGCACTGCGAGCAGGCGATCAGGGCGCCGGACTCGTAGGTGTAGGCGCTCGAGCAGCGCGGACACGCCGGGAGGTTCTGCGACATCGGCCGGGCACGGTAGCGCGCGGCGCCCCGGCAGCCCCGCGCGCCCACCGGTCAGCCGCCCGAGACGGCGCCGCACCAACGCGACAGCGCGGCCGCGAGGCCCCGTGGGCTGCCGTCCTGCGCGACCCACGCGACGTAGCCGTCGGGACGGACGAGCAGGCCGGTCGGGGCGGGGCAGCCGCCGAGGACGGGGAGCTCCCACGGGCCGCGGGCGCGGGCCCGCACGACGCGCACCCGTCCCGACCAGGACGCGGCGTCGAGCGGGGCGCCCTCGCCGAGGTCCAGCAGGAGCGGTCGGGCGTCGCGCAGGAGCTCGGAGACGCGCCGCGCGCCCTCGTCAGTGACCAGGTCGACGTCCGGGACGCGCCGGCCGAGCAGCGGATGGCCGTCGCCGAGGTCGTAGTGGACGTCGAGGCCGGAGAGCGCGCCGGCGAGCCGCGTCCGGGCCTCGTCGAGCTCCAGCAGCTCGTCGACGACGTCGCGCAGCGCGGCGGTCCGGTCGTCGCCGCGCGAGAGGGCGGTGAGCGCCATCGTGTGGCGCTGCGCCCGGGCGGCGACCGGGCGGCGCTCCGCGTCGTAGGTGTCCAGCAGCGACGCCGGCGACGTGCCGTCGAGGACCTGCGCGAGCTTCCAGCCGAGGTTCACCGCGTCCTGGAGACCGAGCTGGAGTCCCTGCCCGCCCATCGGGGCGTGGATGTGCGCGGCGTCGCCGGCGAGCAGCACCCGTCCGGACCGGTAGGTCGCCGCGAGGCGGGTGGTGTCGCGGAAGCGCGAGAGCGACGCCGCGCCGCGCAGGCCGAAGTCGCGACCCCAGAGCCGTCGCATCGCGGCGCGCAGGTCGTCGAGCGTCGGTGCGTCGCCGGCCTGGACGACGTCGTCCCGCGCCACGACGCGGTGGCGGCCCTCGTCTGCCGGCCCGATCGCGTAGACGCCGCGCTCGTCGCGCCGCAGCCCGACCTCGGGCTCCTCGTCGAGCTCGACCTCGGCGAGCAGGTAGCTCGTCGCCGCGTCCCAGCCGGGGAAGCCGATCCCGGCGGCCTTGCGCACGAGGCTGCGCCCGCCGTCGCAGCCGACGAGGTACCCAGCCCGCAGTCGGGAGCCGTCGTCGAGATCGATCCAGACGCCCTCGGCGTCCTGCGCGACCCCCGAGATCGCCCGGCCGCGCGCGATCCGCACGCCGAGCTCGTCCGCCCACGCCTCGAGCAGCTGCTCGAACCGGTTCTGCCACAGCGCCAGCGCGTAGGGGTGCCGGGTCGGGAAGCCCTCGAGGTCGAGGACCGTGTTCCCGTAGGAGTGCACCTGCACCGGGGAGCCCGCCGCCAGCACGCGATCGGCGATCCCTCGCTGGTCGAGGATCTCGATCGTGCGGGCCAGCAGCCCACCCGACCGCGAGCCCAGGTGCTCGTCGGCCGTCCGCCGCTCAACGACCACCGCGTCCACGCCCGCCAGGGCGAGCTCCGCCGCGAGCATCACGCCCGTCGGGCCCGCGCCGGCGATCACCACCGCGTGCTCGCCGGCCACCGCGTCGCGCCCGGAGGCGCCGTCCGTCACATCCGCCATCTGCCTGCTCCCTCGTCGATCCGTGGGGTTGCGGCGAGCGAGTATGGGGGAGGTTCCGCGGCCTCATGAGACGCGTTCCTGCGGTATACCTTGGATGTGGCGGGAGGCCCTCGTGGGACCGCCAGGGTGGTCGATTATGGTGACCCGGTGCGTCATCTCACCACCGGGCCCCGCGCATGAGCGCGTGGCGCAAGACGAGCTTCGATCGCCTCCGCGACGTCAGCCCGGCCGACGCCCCGATGCGCTGGACGATGGCCCGCGACGCGCTCCGCTCGCCGGAGCTCGGGGTCAGCCGGTTCAGCTACGACCCCGGCGCCCGGATGCCGTTCGGGCACCGGCACCGGGAGCAGGAGGAGCTCTACGTCGTGGTCGGCGGCGGGGGCACGGCGAAGCTCGACGACGAGCACGTGCCGCTGGAGACGTGGGACGTGCTGCGCGTCCCGCCGCAGGTCTGGCGGTCGTTCCTCGCCGGCCCCGACGGACTCGACCTCATCTGCGTCGCCGGGCGGCGCCCCAAGGGCGGCGACACCGAGCGCGACGACGCCTTCTGGGACTGACGGACGTCGCGCCGCGAGATCGATCGACCGATGTCGCGAGCCGATGTCGAGAACGGCGGGCCTGCTCCGTCCCAGGAGCAGCACGCGGCCACGAGGGCCGCGCCACCAGAGGAGATCACCATGGCGAAGTACCTGCTGCTCAAGCACTACCGCGGTGCCCCGGCGGCCGTCAACGACATCCCGATGGATCAGTGGGAGCCGGAGGAGGTCACGGCGCACCTGCAGTACATGCGCGACTTCGCGAAGCGGCTCGAGGGCACCGGCGAGTACGTCGACCACCAGGCGCTGTCGCCGGAGGGGACGTTCGTGCGCTACGACGGCGAGGGCCGCCCGCCGGTCACCGACGGCCCGTTCGCGGAGACGAAGGACCTCATCGCCGGGTGGATGGTCATCGACGTGGAGAGCTACGACCGGGCGCTCGAGCTCGCGGCGGAGCTGTCCGCGGCGCCCGGGGCGCACGGCGAGCCGATCCACGAGTGGCTCGAGATCCGTCCCTTCTACGGCGTGCAGGCCACCGCCACCGAATGAGCGAGGCGCTGCTCCGCGAGCTCGTGCCCGCGGTGATCGGGGTCCTCGTCCGTCGCGGAGCGTCCTTCGCGACGGCCGAGGACGCCGTGCAGGACGCGGTCGTCGAGGCGCTGCGGACCTGGCCGCGCGAGCAGCCGCGCGATCCGAAGGGGTGGCTCGTGACGGTCGCCTGGCGGCGCTTCCTCGACGTCGTCCGCGCCGACGACGCACGGAGGCGGCGCGAGGAGCTCGTGGACGCCGAGCCGCGGCCGGAGCCCGGTCCCGAGGAGGACGACGCGCTGCAGCTGTACTTCCTGTGCGCGCACCCGTCGCTGACGCCGGCGTCCGCCGTCGCGCTCACGCTGCGGGCCGTCGGCGGCCTGACGACGCGCCAGATCGCGCAGGCGTACCTCGTGCCGGAGGCGACGATGGCGCAGCGGATCAGCCGCGCGAAGCGGACGGTGTCGGACCTGCCGTTCGACACCCCCGGCGACCTCGCCACCGTCCGGCGGGTGCTCTACCTCGTCTTCAACGAGGGCTACTCCGGCGACGTCGACCTCGCCGCCGAGGC
>JALRCL010000676.1 GCA_023268575.1 Patulibacter sp. | reverse complement strand
GTCCGTCGAGGTCCTGCGCGACCTGCCGGCGCTCTCCGTCCACGGCCACCCGCTGTTGCTGGCCGTCTCGCGCAAGTACTTCGTCGGCACGATCATCCACCGCGAGCCCGACGAGCGGCTGGCCGGCACGCTCGCCGCCCTCGGCTGGTGCGCGGACCGCACGAAGTTCTCGATCGCCCGCGTCCACGACGTGCGCGAGGCCGCGGACTACCTGAAGGTCCGCGCCGTCCTGAACGGCATCGAGGAGATGCCGTCGATCGACCGCAACGACGTGCGCCTGCAGTGGCTGCACGAGTCCGACGACGACGAGGACGACGACGGCCTCGGGGGCTCCCGGGAGCCCGCGCTACGCTGAGACCACGAGCCGGAGCGTCCCGCCGCCCGCGGGGCCCCGGCCGCCCGCCGACCGCCCTGCACGCCACCCACCCTCCAGGGAGCCGCACCCCATGAAGCTGTTCATCGACACCGGATCGGTCGCTGAGGTCGAGGAGATCGCCCGCTGGGGCGTGCTCGCCGGCGCGACCACGAACCCGTCGCTCCTGGCGAAGGAGGACGGCGCGCCCGAGGACATCATCCGCCGGATCTGCGAGCTCGTCGACGGTCCGACGTCGGCCGAGGTCGTCAGCGACGACGCCGACGGCATGGTCGCCGAGGGCGTCGCCCTGCGCGGCCTCGACGAGCGCGTCGTCGTGAAGGTCCCCTTCAGCGCCGCCGGCCTGGAGGCGACCGCCCGCTTGCGCGAGCTCGGTCACCCGGTGAACATGACGCTCGTCTTCAGCGCGCCGCAGGCGATCCTCGCCGCCGAGGCGGGGGCGACGTACATCTCGAGCTTCCTCGGCCGGCTGGACGACATCGGCATCGACTCGACCGAGACGACCCGCGAGATCGTCGAGGCCGTCGCGGTGAACTCGACCGGGGCGCAGGTCCTCGCCGCGTCGATCCGCCACCCGATCCACGTCACGACGGCCGCCGCGCTCGGCGCCGACGTCGCGACGGTGCCGGGCAAGATCCTGCGCCAGATGCTGCAGCACCCGCTGACGGCCTCGGGCATCGAGCAGTTCACGAAGGACTGGCAGTCGCGCCCCGAGTTCGCGGAGTGGCTCAAGGGCCTCGTCGCGAAGTCCGGCGCCACCGCCTGACGCGCCCGCGTCCCACGAACTCCCTGCACGCGGCGTCCTTCGGGGCGCCGCGTCGCGTTCCGGGGCCGGGAGGGGGAGGAGCGGGCCCGGACGATCGTCGGCCGCGCCGCGCGGGGTCGCCGCGTCCGTTAGGTTGGACTTCGAGTCGCCGACCGCTGCGCACCAACGCGGTCGGGCGCCCACCGACGCCACCCATCGAGGAGCACCCCAATGTCCGTCCTGACCCGCGACGTCCTGGAGTCCAGCACGCTCGCCGACCTCCACGCGCTCGCCGGCGAGCTGCAGATCGACGGCTTCCGTCGCCTGCGCCGCGAGCAGCTGGTCGACACGATCATCGAGCGTCGCGGCGGCGACGCCTCCGACGAGGAGCCCCGCGAGGGCGGCCGTCGTCGCCGTCGTCGTGGCGGTCGCCGCGACGAGGACCGCGACGAGCCGACGACGAGCGCCGTCGCCGCCGACGAGGAGCCCGCCGAGGAGCCGCGCGGCCGTCGCCGTCGCCGCGGCGGTCGCGACGAGGCCGACGAGGCCCCGCGCGAGGACGCCGGCAAGCAGGCCGCCGGCACCCAGGTCGCCGACGGCGAGACGGTCGAGGGCACGATCTCCGTGACCCCGAACGGCTCGGCGCTGCTCTCGGCCGCCGACGGCGCCGAGGTCTACGTCTCCGCCGGCCAGGTCCGCCGCTGCGAGCTCGTCGACGGCGACCGCGTCAGCGGCCCGACCCGCCCGGCGCGGCGCAGCGAGCGCTTCCCGTCGCTCGTGCGCGTCGAGACGATCAACGGCCGCCCGGCCGACGAGACCGTCCCGGACGAGCGCTTCGACGACCTCGACGTCCTGCGCCCGCACGAGCTGCTCGTCGTGCGCAGCGAGGACCCGACGGTCTCGGCGATCGCGTGGCTGACGCCGATCGGCCGCGGCTCGCGCGCCCTGCTCACCGGCCCGCACGCGTCCGGCAAGACCGAGGCGCTGCGCCGCCTGGCCGTCGCCCTGCGCGACGTCGACGGCGTCGAGCTGCTGGCGGTCCTCGCCGGCGCCCGCCCGGAGGAGCTCGGCGACTGGCGCGAGGGCGGCGTGACCCCGGTCGCGGCGCTCGACCTGTCCGAGGGTCCCGAGCAGCGCACGAAGGCGATCGACGAGGTCGTCGAGCGCGGCCGGCGGATCGCCGCCCGCGGCGGCCACGCCGTGGTGCTCGTCGACACGCTCGACGGCCTGGGCGAGGGCGCGGCGCGCCGGATCCTCTCGGCCGCGCGGCGCCTGGGCACCGGTGGCTCGCTGACGATCGTCGCGACCCGCGAGCAGCCGGTCGGCGGCGAGAGCACGGTCGTCGTGCTCGATCGCGCGCTGGCCGCCACGGGCCGCTTCCCGGCGCTCGACCTCGCCGCCTCGACGACGCTGCGCCCCGAGCTGCTCGTCGGCGAGGAGGGCGCCGCGGCGATCGCCGCCGCGCGCGCCGAGCTGCTCGAGGGCTGATCCTCGCCGCCGTCCTCGCGCGCTCGGTGCGCGCGGGGGAGGCGGTGCGGTCCCGGAACGACGAAGGCCCCGCATCGCGGGGCCTTCGTCATCTCGGGGCCGGGCGGACCCGGCGGGGGCTCAGCGGCGCTCGTCGACCGGGACGTAGGCGACGGTGAACCACGAGGGGGCGGGGGCGAGCTCGACCGGCTCGTGGTCCCGGGCTGGCTGGACGTACTCGAAGCGCTGCTCGCGCTCGTCGAAGCGGACGTCGAGCTCGCCCTCCTTCACGCGCTGGTCGAGCCAAGCGCCGCGGAAGACGAGGCGGCGCAGCCAATGCACGAGCGAGCGCTCGGCCGGTCCGGAGAGCTCCGCCCAGCAGTCGTTGACGTGGGCGCCGAGGTTCGAGAGGGGCTCCTCGACCTCCCCGTTGACCGTGAGGTTCACGAGGTCGTCGACCTCGGATGGGTCGAGGCGGTCGTGGACGAAGCCCAGCCGCACGGCGGCCTGCTCGCACCGCTCCGCGAAGTCGCGCTCGTTGAAGGTGAAGCGGAGGTCCCCGTACTCGAGGACGAAGTCCTCCCCGGAGTCGTAGTTCCCTCGAAAGCTGGAGTCCATGTGCGCGAAGTCGTGACGGGACGGGTCCCGAGCGGCCCGTGCGCAGCGGCACGGCAGCAGGGAACGGATCGGTCGATGCACCCGGGGGAACGCACGGCGGCAAACCGCGTTCCGTGGGCTGCGGGCATCCTAGACGCGGATCGCGGCCGCGCAGGAGGGCTGGGTTCGATGTTGCACCGCGCTCGGTCGTGTACGCGCGCGGCGCGCGCGACGGGGAGCGCGTCGCGGAGGGGTAGCGTTGGCGGGCGATGCACGTGCTGCTCCGCTCGATCCTGCGCGCCGGCTGGGCGCGGCGGGCGCAGGCGTTGCGGATCGGCCTGAGCTTCGTCCTGCCGCTGAGCATCGGGGCGTTGCTGGGCGAGGTGGCGTGGGGCGCGATCGCCACCCAGGGCGCGTTCGTGGCGATGTACGCCGGCGACGTGCCGTACCGCAAGCGCGCCCGGGTGCTTGCGGGCGTGGGCGTCGGCCTGGCGCTCGCGATGGCGATCGGCACGCTCGCCGCGCCGCACCCGTGGCTGGCGGCGGTGCTCGCCGGGCCGGTGGTCGCGTCCGCGGCGCTGCTCTGCCTCGCGTTCGAGGTCGGGCCGCCGCGCGAGTTCATGCCGACGCTGAGCTACCTCGTGGCGATCTCGCTGCCCGTCGACCCGGGTGCGGCGCCGGAGCGCGCCGGGGTCGTGCTGCTGGCGGCGGCGCTCGTCGGGCTCGTCGCGCTGGCGGGGG
>JALRCL010000656.1 GCA_023268575.1 Patulibacter sp. | reverse complement strand
CGGCGTGTCGGAGGTCCTGCGGTTCGACCTCCGCCAGCACGGCATCCACGTGAGCCTCGTCTGCCCGGGCGCCGTGGCGACCGGGCTCGTCGAGACGGTGAACATCGTCGGCGTCGACCGCGACGACCCCCGGGTGCGACGCGAGGTCGGCCGGTTCGTGCACCACGCGGTGAGCCCCGAGAAGGCCGCGGCGGCGATCGTGCGCGGGGTCGAGCGCAACCGCTTCATGGTCTACACCTCGCGCGACATCCAGCTCGGCCACCTCGGGCAGCGGCTGTTCCCGTGGGGCTACGCGCTCGTCATGCGCTTGGCGAGCCGGCGCTTCAACGCGGTCTTCGGTCGCGCCCGGACCGAGACGCCCGAGCCGTCTACCCCGACGACGAGCTGAGCGCGAGCCCGACGATGCCGCAGGCCACGAGCGCGAGGCTCGCCAGGCGCAGCGGCGCGGCGCTCTCGTCGAGCCAGGCGATCCCGACGATCGCGGCCCCGACCGCGCCGATCCCGGTCCAGACGGCGTAGCCCGTCCCCACGGGCAGCTCCCGCAGGGCGCGGGAGAGCAGCACGACGCTCGCGATCGCCGCGACGACGAACACGACGGTCTCCGGCAGCCGGGTGAAGCCGTCGCTGCGCTTCATCGCGATCGCCCACACGACCTCGAGGAGCCCGGCGGCGACGAGCATGATCCACGACATGACGCGTCCCTTCGCGCGCCGTCGATCGTTCCGGGTACGGCGCGCCCTCTCGTCCGGAGGCGTCCCGTCGGGCGCCCGCGCTCGACGGTAGCACCGCGCCCGACCCCCGGCCGCGAGCCCCGATCGGCGCGATCGCCCGCCCCGCCGGACGATCGCGCCGAGTGCCGCTTCCCGTTGTCGATACCTTGGGAGGGTGACCTTCACCGGGCAGTACGTCTTCACCATGCACCAGGTCACGAAGGTGCACCCGCCGGACAAGACGGTCTTCAAGGAGCTGTCGCTGTCGTTCCTGCCCGGCGCCAAGATCGGCGTCCTCGGCTACAACGGCGCCGGCAAGTCGAGCCTCCTGCGGATCATGTCCGGCCAGGACAAGGACTTCGACGGCGAGGCGACGCTCGGGACCGGCGCGACGGTCGGCATCCTCCAGCAGGAGCCGCAGCTCGACGAGACGAAGACCGTCCACGAGAACGTCCTCGAGGGGCTCTCGGAGCTCAAGGCGCTCGTCGACCGCTTCAACGAGCTGGCGGTGAACTACAGCGACGAGACCGCCGAGGAGTTCGCGCGGCTGCAGACGGAGATCGACGCCGCCGACGCGTGGGACCTCGACAACAAGGTCGAGTACGCGATGGACGCGCTGCGCTGCCCGCCCGGCGACTGGAACGTCACCGACCTCTCCGGCGGCGAGAAGCGCCGCGTCGCGCTCGCGCGCCTGCTGCTCTCGGCCCCCGACCTGCTGCTGCTCGACGAGCCGACGAACCACCTCGACGCCGAGTCGGTCCACTGGCTGGAGCGCCACCTCGAGTCCTACCCGGGCTGCGTCGTCGCGGTGACCCACGATCGGTACTTCCTCGACAACGTCGCCGGCTGGATCCTCGAGCTCGACCGCGGCCGGGGCTACCCGTTCGAGGGCAACTACTCCGCGTGGCTCGAGGCGAAGGCCAAGCGGATGGCGCAGGAGAAGCGCACCGACGTGGCCCGCCAGCGGCGGATCAACGAGGAGCTCGAGTGGGCCCGGAAGAACCCCAAGGGCCGGCAGACGAAGCAGAAGGCGCGTCTGAACAACCTCGAGGCGCTCATGGAGCAGCAGGCCGCCCAGCGCCTCGACGAGACCCGGATCACGATCCCGCCCGGGCCGCGCCTCGGCGACACGGTGATCGAGGCGAAGGGCCTGACGAAGGCCTTCGGCGACAAGCTCCTCTTCGAGGACCTCTCCTTCACGCTGCCGCCCGGCGGCATGGTCGGCGTGATCGGCCCCAACGGCGCCGGCAAGACGACGCTCTTCAAGCTCCTCACCGGCATCGAGCAGCCCGACGCCGGCGAGATCAAGCTCGGCGAGACCGTCGACCTCTCCTACGTCGACCAGTCGCGCGACTCGCTGGACCCGGACAAGAACGTCTGGCAGGAGATCTCCGAGGGCCTCGACTACGTGAAGGTCGGGGACCGCGAGATGAACTCGCGCCAGTACGTCGCGTCGTTCAACTTCAAGAAGGGCGACCAGCAGAAGAAGGTCGGCTCGCTCTCGGGCGGTGAGCGCAACCGCGTCCACCTGGCGAAGCTCCTGCGGCGCGGCGGCAACGTCCTGCTGCTGGACGAGCCGACGAACGACCTCGACACCGACACGCTCCAGGCGCTGGAGGAGGGCCTGCTCGGCTTCCCGGGCTGCGCGGTGGTCATCTCCCACGATCGCTGGTTCCTGGACCGGATCGCGACCCACATCCTTGCCTTCGAGGGCAACTCGACGGCCACGTGGTTCGAGGGCAACCTGCAGGCCTACGAGGCCTACCGCCGCGAGTTGCTCGGCGACGAGGCCGACCGCCCGCACCGCCTGAGCTACAAGAAGCTCACGCGCTAGCCGGACGGTCAGGGGGTCGGACACCCGTCGGTCCCGCTCGTCCCCGGCGAGCGGGACCGTCACGGTGTCGCACGTGCACCCCCGCCTCCGCCGCGCGCTCGCGCGACCATCTCGTCCCCTGCCGCTCGTGCTCGCCGTCGGCGGGCTCCTCGCCGTCGGCGGTGGGCTCGCGACCGCCGCGACCCGCGACAGCGACACCGTCTACGGCTGCGCCGCCTACCAGGGCGGGAACCTGCGGGTGGTGAAGTCCGCCAAGGCCTGCGGCGACGGGGAGTTCTCGGTCACGTGGAGCAAGAAGGGCGCGCGCGGCGCCGCCGGCCCGCGTGGCCGGACCGGCGCCCGCGGGGCCACCGGACCGCAGGGCGCGCGCGGCGCGGCCGGCGCGCCGGGCCCCGCCGGGGAGCGCGGAGCGACCGGGCCCGCCGGTCCCGCCGGTGCCGACGGGCGCCCCGGGGCCGACGGCGAGGACGGCGCACGCGGACCGGCCGGACCGGCCGGCGAGC
>JALRCL010000634.1 GCA_023268575.1 Patulibacter sp. | reverse complement strand
GACGCGGCGGTCTTCGGCATCGACCAGCCGCTGCCGCAGGGCGTCGCGGTGCTCGAGGCGAGCGCCGGCACCGGCAAGACGTTCACGATCGCCGGCCTCGCCGCACGCTACGTCGCGGAGGGGCTGCCGCTGGAGCAGCTGCTCGTCGTGACGTTCACGCGGATGGCGACGAGCGAGCTGCGCGACCGCGTCCGCGAGCGGCTCGTGCGCAGCGAGCGCGTGCTCGCCGCGTGGCTCGCCGCCACCGACGACGCAGGCGACCGGGGCGACGCACCGACCACCGACGACACTGGCGACCGGGGCGACCCACCGACCACCGACGACGCGCACGAGCGCACCGGCGACGCGGGATCGGCCGCCGGCGACCAGGTCGGTGCGGCCGCCGGTCTCGTCCTCGACGACGTCGAGCGGGTGCTCGTCGCCGCGCCACGCGCGGAGGTCGAGATCCGTCGCGCGCGACTCGCCCGCGCCGTCGCCGACTTCGACGCCGCGACGCTCACGACGATCCACAGCTTCTGCCAGGAGGCGCTCGACAGCCTCGGCTTCCTCGGCGACGTCGAGCGCGGGTTCTCGCTCGTCGAGGATCCGAGCGACCTCATCGAGCAGGTCGTCGGCGACCTCTACCTGCGGCGCTTCCACGTGCGCCGCGCCGCCGACCCGTCCGGGAGTTGGCCGCCGCTGGACCGCGACGAGGCGCGCCGGATCGTCCGCGCGGCCGTCGAGCACCCGGCCGCCGTGATCGTCCCCGGGCCGGACTCGCCCGAGCCGCGCGCCGCGATGCGCGCACGGCTCGCGCAGGCGGCGCGCGACGAGCTCGACCGGCGCAAGCGCGAGGCGTCGATCCTCACCTACGACGACCTGCTGACCCGGCTGCGCGACGCGCTGCGCGGCCCCGGCGGCGACGACGTCGCCGCCCGCTTGCGCGCGCGGCACCGCGTCGTGCTCGTCGACGAGTTCCAGGACACCGACCCGATCCAGTGGGAGATCATGCGGCGCGCGTTCGGCGACGGGCCCCCGGCGCCGGTGCCCGGCGCCGGCGCCGTGGTCGCCGTGGGCGAGGCACCGGCCGGGTCGCAAGCGCGCTCGGCGGCGTCGGGCGCCGACGACGTGACGCATCGCGACATCGGGGGGTCGCCGAGCGACGCAGGGCTGACGCCGGGCGGCGCGAACGGCCAGCCGGCCGCGGACGGCGAGCAGGCCGCGGGCACCGCCGCCGTCCCTCGGATCGGCGCGGACGACCCGTCGCACGGGCCTGAGGGCGTCGAGGCCACCGACGAGTCCGCTCGCCGATCCCCGATCACCCGGGCGCTCGTGCTCATCGGCGATCCGAAGCAGGCGATCTACGCCTTCCGCGGCGCCGACGTCTACGCGTACCTCGACGCCGCGCAGGGCGCCGAGCGCCGCACCCTGCGCAGGAACCACCGCAGCGACGGGCCGTTGCTGCGCGCGCTCGAGCGGCTGTTCCGCTCCGCGCGGCTCGGGCACGAGGACATCGTCTTCCGGCACGTCGACCCCGCCCCGGACCACGACCGCGCCCGGTTGCACGGCGCCGGCAGCTCCCCGCTGCAGGTGCGCGTCCTGGACCGCGAGACCGTCGAGCGGACCCGGACGGGCTTCGCCGCGGCGCCGGCCTCGCGGGAGGCGGTCGCGAAGGACCTCGCCGCCGACGTCGTCGCGCTGCTGGAGTCCGGCGCGACGCTCGAGGAGCGCGACGGTGCCGAGCGCCCCGTCCGGCCCGGCGACGTCGCGGTCCTCGTGCGGACGAACCTCGACGCCGAGCGGATCCGCGCGGCCCTGCAGGCGGTCGACGTGCCCGCGGTCATCGCGGGCGCCGGATCGGTCTTCGCCACGCCGGCGGGCCGCGACTGGCTCACGTTGCTCGAGGCGCTGGAGCGGCCGAACGCGCCGGCCCGCGCCCGCGCGGTCGCGCTGACGCCGTTCCTCGGCTGGTCGCTGCAGCAGGTCGCGCTCGCGTCCGACGCGGAGTGGGAGCGCGTCCACGAGCGGCTGCACCGGTGGGCCGCGACGCTGCGCGACGCCGGGGTGGCGGCGCTGCTGCAGCAGCTGACCGT
>JALRCL010000629.1 GCA_023268575.1 Patulibacter sp. | reverse complement strand
GAGCGCCGCCCAGGGCGCCGGCGAGGTCCGCGGCGTCTTCTTCGGCAGCCTCGCCCGCAACGGGGCGGCCGGGCTACCGACCACGACGCCCGGGGGCGGCAGCGGGCCCCTGACCTCCGCCGACTGCGTCCGGCGCGTCTTCGGTGCGGTCATCGCCCGCGTCGAGACGGGCTGCTTCCTCAACGGTCGCCGCGACGGTCGCACGGTCGCGATCGCGGAGGGCCCGATCCGGGTCAACGGCATCCGGATCGTGCCGCTCGGCACCACGCAGCTCGTCGTGGACCCCCACGACGCGGAGCTCTACACCGCCGGCAACGGCACCGCCCGCGTCGAGATCCCCGTCGCCGGCTCGACGCCGATCGTCCTCTGGCAGGGCGGCCTGCGGCAGAAGCTCCAGACCGGCAAGGGCGGCCGGCTGTTCACGTTCGATCCGGCCCGGTTCCCCGTGACCGTGAAGGGCTTCCGCGTCGCCGGCGCGATCGAGCCGCGGGTCGACGGCGAGGGCTCGCGAATCCCGCTGTCCCTGGCGCTGCCCGCCGGCTTCGGGAACGCGACGGGCGAGGCGACCCTGCGGATCGACCCCCAGAGCGGGCTGCGCCTCGACAGCCTCGCGCTGCACGCCGACCAGATCGTCGTCCCGCCGGTGACGATCGAGGACCTCTCGTTGCGCTGGACCGCGGCCGGCGACCGCTGGGAGGGCGGCGCGAAGATCGGCCTCCCGGGCGGCGCGTCGATCAGCTTCGACGTCGTGATGGCCGGCGGCAAGCTCGTCTCGATCCGCGCGAGCTACGTCCCGACCTTCCCCGGGATCGGCGTGTACCCGAACGTCTTCCTGCACCGGATCGACGCCGGGTTCGGGCTGCAGCCCGTCTCGATCAGCGGCGGCGCGGGCGTCGGCTTCCAGCCGCTGGCGCCGCCGACCTCGACCGGCGAGTCCGGGACGTACCTGCTGAACCTCAACGGGTCCCTGAAGGCCGTCTTCGGCGACCCCTTCGTCCTGCGTGCCCACGGCGAGCTCGACATCCTCTCGGTGCTGACGGTCGCCGCGGCCGACTTCGAGTTCTCGACCGCCGGCTACGCGAAGATCGGGGCCGAGGTCGGCGCGTTCCGGGAGACGAGGCCGTGGCTCTACCTCGGCGCCCGGATCGACCTCTACGCCGGCAAGCTCGGCGTGCAGGGCAAGGCCGGCGGCACCGCCTGCGCGCTGGGGAGGTGCGTCCCGGTCGCGACCGTCGTGGCGTCGACGAAGGGCCTCGGCGGCTGCGCCAGCCTGCCGTTCCCGACCTGGGATCCGCCGTTCGTCGAGCTCGCGACCGGCAGTGCGACCTACGCCTGGGGCGACACGGTGCCGGAGCTGAACCAGGGCTGCGACCTGTCGCGCGTGACGATCGCGGGCGCGCGTCAGGCCGACGGCGCGACCCGGTTCGCGGTGCCGGCCGGCGCGAAGGCCGCGACGGTGAACGTCCGCTCCGCCGCAGGCGTGCCGCTCGTCGACCTCGTCGATCCCGCGGGACGCGTGATCCAGCCCGAGAGCGACGGCGACCGGATCGCGACGGCCACTCCGGAGGGCACCTCGACGCGCGTCGTCGTCCTGGGCGCGCCGACCCCGGGTACCTGGCAGGTCGTCCCCCGCGCGGGCTCCCCGGCCCTCACGAAGGTCGGCGCGACGGTCCCGGCGCGCGAGCCGAAGGTCACCGCCTCCGTCAGCCGCGCGCGGGCCGGCCAGCGCACCGTCCGCTACCGGCTCGACGCGGTGCCCGACGAGACGGTGCGGTTCGTCGAGCGCACCAGCCGCGGCGCGGTCGTGCTGGCGAAGGAGGGTCGCACGGGGAGCTTCCGCTTCCGCCCGAACGCCCTCGTGCCCGGCAAGCACGTCGTCGAGGCGCAGGTCCTCCAGGACGGGATCGTCAAGCACGTCCGCACGGTCGCGACGTTCACGCAGCCGCGGCTGCGCGTCGGGACCCCGCGGGGGGTCGCCGTGCGTCGCCGGGGCTCGCGCCTGCAGGTGCGGTTCCGGCCCGCCGGACCGGTGCGCCACGTGGTCGTGGTGCGCTACGCCGACGGCGCGCGGGAGACGACGATCGTCCCGGCCGGTCGCCGCAGCGTCCTCGTGCGCGGGCCGCGGCGGACGGCGCGCGGCGGACGGACGCAGGTCGCGGTCCGGGCGCTGAGCCCCGCCGGCCGCCTCGGGCGATCGCGCGGCGCGACCCTCCGCCGCTGAGGACGCCCGACTCGCGAGGCCAGGGGAGCGTCCCGGACCCCGGCGGACGCCGGCCCGTGCGGTCGGCCCGCCGCGGCACCTCCCGCGTCCCCTCGTCGGGGCCGCGGCGGGAACGCCGCGGCGCGCCCGGGCGCGCGTCGGGGCCGGCGCTCCGGGCCAGGTCCGGGGCCGGCCGCGGGTCCGGACCCGCGGGTCAGCCGCGCGGGCCGACGCCCATCGCCTCGCGCACCTCGGCGAGCACGGGCTGCGCGATGGCGCGGGCCTTCTCGGCGCCGACGGCCAGCGCCTCCTCGATCGCGGCCTCGTCGCCGCGCAGCTCGGCGTAGCGCTCCCGCAGCGGCGCGAGCGTCGCGTTGACCGCGTCGGCGGCCGCGACCTTCAGGTCGCCGTAGCCACGAGCGTCGGCCAGCGACGCCTCGACCTCGTCGGGCGTGCGGTCGGTCGTCGCGGCGAGGATGTCGATGAGGTTCGACACGCCGGCCTTCTCCGGTCCGCGGACGATCCGGGGCGGGTTCTCGGAGTCGGTGACCGCGCGCTTGAGCTTCTTCTCCGTCGTCTTCGCGTCGTCGAGGAGGTAGAGGGTCCCCTCGATCGAGCCCGACGAGGTGGACATCTTCCGCTCGGGTGCCTGGAGGTCCATGATCCGGGCCGCCACCGTCGGGTAGACGCCCTCGGGCACCCGCAGGATCTCGCGGGGCTCGCCGTCGCCGCCGAAGCGCGCGTTGAAGCGCAGCGCGATGTCGCGCATCAGCTCGATGTGCTGGCGCTGATCGTCGCCCACCGGCACGCGGTCGGCACGGAAGGCCAGGACGTCGGCGGCCATGAGCACCGGATAGAGGAACAGCCCGGCAGAGACGAGCTCGCGCTGCTGGGCGGACTTCTCCTTGAACTGGTGCATCCGGTTCAGGTCGCCGTGGGCGGTGACGGCCGTGAGCAGCCACGTCAGCTCGGGGACCTCGGGAACGTCGCCCTGGCGGTAGAGGATCGACGCGGCCGGATCGAGGCCGGCGGCGAGGAGGATCGCGACCGTGTCGTACGTGCGGTCGCGCAGCTCGGCCGGGTCGTAGGCGACGGTCGTGGCATGGAGGTCGACGACGCAGAAGATCGCCTCGTCGCCGGCGGCGCGGGCCTCCTCCTGGCCGGTGACGTAGTGCCGGATCGCCCCCAGGTAGTTGCCGAGGTGCTTGCGGCCGGTGGGCTGGATGCCGGAGTAGACGCGCACGGCACGTGAGCGTACGTCAGGGAGCACGCCCGACGGGGCGCGCCACGCGGCGCGATACGTTTGGGGCACCCATTCCCCTACGGAAGGCACACACGGTGCTCCAGCAGATCCTCGTCGGGTGCGACCACGGTCCCGGGACCGCCGATGCGTTGCGGCTCGCCGCCGAGCTGGCGACCCTCACGGGGGGCGACGAGACGCAGCTGACGCTGCTGCACGCGTACGCCCCGCGGGCGACGCGCTTCGGCCGGCGCGGCAAGCAGGAGGAGCTCGACGACGCGCTGCACGGCGAGGGCATGGCCCTGCTGGAGGGGCTGCGCGACACGCTCCCCGCCGCGCTGCGCGACCGCGCCGAGCTGCTGTCGGTGCCCGTCGCCTCCCCGGCCTACGCGCTGCACGACGTCGCCGCCGGCCAGAACGCGGACCTCATCGTCATCGGTCCGGCGCAGCACGGCGCCGTCGGCCGGCTGCTGCTGGGCAGCGACAGCACCGCGATCATCCACGGCGCCCCGTGCCCCGTCGCGATCCCGCCGCGCACCGAGGGGCACGCCCACGAGGCCGACGCGACGCGGGCGATCGCCCCGATCGGCGTCGGCTACGACGGCTCCGAGGTCGCCGACGCCGCCGCGGAGCTCGCCGCGGCGCTCGCCGTCGCGCAGGGCCGTGCGCTCGAGGTCATCGGCGTCTCCGACGTCCTCGTCCTGCCGCCGTCGCCCGGCGGCGTGGCCCCGGTGGCGCTCGACCCCCTCGTGCTGGAGCGCGAGACCGAGGAGCTGCTGGCCGAGCGCGTCGCGAGCCTGCCGCAGGACGCCCGGCCGACCGCCGTCGCCCTGCACGGCGATCCGGTCCACGAGCTCAGCGAGCGCTCGGCCGAGCTGCACCTGCTCGTCGTCGGCTCGCGCGACTACGGCCCCGTCGGGCACGTCCTGCTGGGCAGCGTCTCGCGGCCGGTCCTCGACCACGCCCGCTGCCCGGTGATCGTCGTGCCGCGGAGCGCCGAGCAGGAGGCCTGAGGGACGCGCCGTCCCGCCCGGCCCGGCCCGCGCCGGGTCAGGCCGGGGCGGCGGCGCCCTCCTCGCCGACGACCGACTCGAGCTTGGCGAGCACCTCGGCCTGGATCCGTCCGAGGCCCTTGGGGGCGAAGGTCCGCTCGAAGAAGCCGCCGATCCCGCCCGCGCCCTGCCAGGTCGTCGTCAGCGACACGTGCGCGATCTCGCCGTGGGCGTGCACCGACCAGGTCGTGACGAGCGTCGAGTTCCGGTCGCGCTCGACCACGTCGCCGTCGTCGGTGATCGAGACGTCGGCGACCACGTGGCGCTGGCGCTTCTTCGTCGCCTGGAGCGTGTAGGAGATCACGGTCCCAGACCCCGTGCCGCCCTCCAGCACCTCGTAGCCGCCGTAGTGGTCGGTGAGGATCAGCGGCCGCACGGTCGCGTAGCTCTCGATCGCCGACCGCACGGCGGCGACCGGGGCGGCGAAGTGGTGGTCGGTGACGGCCGTGACCTGGCTCATGGGGTCGGACCCTACCCAGGCCCCGACGCCGGCCGTGCCGTCCGCGGGTTCGCGGCGCTCCGCTGACGTCGCGGATCAGGGCGCGTCCGGGCGGAGCCGCCCGTCGGCGGGCAGGGGCAGCGTCGTGCG
>JALRCL010000616.1 GCA_023268575.1 Patulibacter sp. | reverse complement strand
TGCAGGACGTCCAGGATGGCCTGGCGCTGCTCCTTGCGCTCCTCCTCGAGCACGGCACGACGCGACAGCACGACGTTGTTGCGCTGGCGGTTGAGCTCGATGACCTTGCACTCGATGATCGTGTGCAGGTACTCGTCGAGGTTCGGCACGCGACGGATGTCGACGAGCGATGCGGGCAGGAAGCCCCGGACGCCGAGGTCGATGATCAGGCCGCCCTTGACGACCTCGATGACCGTGCCCTCGACCGGCTCGCCGGTCTCCTGCGCGGCCTCGATCCGCTTCCAGGCGCGCTCGTAGCGGGCCTGCTTGCGGCTGACCTTGAGGCGACCCTCGTCGTCCTCCTTGGTGAGGACGAGGACCTCGACCTCCTCGCCGAGCTCCACCTCCTCGTTCGGATCCGCGTTGCGGCGGATCGAGAGCTCCTGCTGCGGGATGACGCCTTCGGACTTGTATCCGACGTCGACCCACACTTCGTCCGGGTCGATGCGAACGACCTGGCCGGTGATCACGTCACCTTCGCCGAACGGCGGGAAGGTGGCGTCGTAGTTGGGGACAATGTTCCCGTCGACGTTCAGCAGAAGGCCATCGGAGCCTTCGACGACCGTCGCGGGGGTCTCGGTGGTGGACATAGGGACGGAGAAGGGTAGCGCGGCCCCGCCACCCGGTGCAGCCCGCCCCCACCGGCACCGGCCGGGCCCAGCGACGCGGGCGGCGAGGCGACCCGAGGAGCGGCGGACCGTGGCTCAGTACGACAGGCCCGCCAGGAGCGGCAGCAGCGCCACGAGCGCGGGCGCGGTGGCGGTCGCGTCCTCGCGCGCGAGCACGTACCGCTGCACCCGCCGGATCCCGAGGTGCATCGTGCGCGCGTAGTCGGTCTGGTTGCTGCTCAGGGACGGGAAGAGCAGCTCGAGCATGTCCGGGCTCGTCGACAGGCCGGGCACCGCGGGCGCCAGCGCCCCGACGCGCGTCCCGTCCGCCAGCGCGACGGGCCACGGCCCGTCGCCGGCGATCGGCAGCACCGCGGCCTCCGGCCCGTCGGGCCCCGCCTCCAGGACGAGCCGCTTCCCCGGCACGTCGCGGCGCGAGCGGCCGAGGACCGTGCCGTCGGCGTCCGCGACGGTCACCGTCGGCGGGTCGCCGTCGACGCTCGAGAACGTCGCGAGCACGACGTCGTCCGCGCCGAGCAGCTCCCCGTGCACGTCGTTGCCGCCGTCCATGCCGGTCAGCGTGACCGCCTGCCACATCCCGCGGCGCAGCCGCCCGCCGCGGTGGGTGCGACGCGTCGCCGCGAGGACCGTGCCGTCCGCGTCCTCGAGCGTCCAGTGGTGGCGGTTGGCGACGAGGCCGGCGCGGAAGCGCGCCACCAGCACGCGCGGCGCGGCGAGCGCGGCGAGGGAGGTGATCGTCGGGGCAGGCTCGTCGCTCATCGACGCGGGAGCGTCGCGCAGCTCGCGCGCGGCCGCGACCGGGAGCCCACCCTGAGCTTTCCGCGGCGCGATGCGGACCGCGACCGGGCGTCGGGGCGCGGCGGCGGCGACCCGCCCGGGGGTACCATCGCCGCCGATGCCGGTCCGAGCCACCAAGCGCGGTGACGAGCGCACGCCGATCGACCTCGACTGCGACGTCCTGATCTGCGGCGCGAGCTTCGCCGGGCTCGCCGCCGCGCGCGAGCTCGCGGGCACGGTGAAGGCCGACGGCTGGCCCCTGCGCGTCGTGCTGCTGGACCGCTACGAGATCGGCGAGCGCGCGACGTCGGCCTGCGCCGCCCCGCTGCCGTGGATCGAGGGCCTGGGCCTCGGCGCGGCCGTCCGCCAGGTCTTCCCCGAGATCGTGCTGAAGACGCGCCGCAAGCGGTTCGCGTGGACGCTGCCCCAGCCGTTCTGCACCTTCGACTACCAGCTCCTCTGCCGCCTGCTCGCCGAGCAGGGCGACTTCGTCTTCGAGACGGCGAAGATCGAGGGGCGCGTCGGTCCGGACGGCGAGCTGACCGGCGCCGACGCCCCCGGCGGCGCCCGCCCGCCGGCCAGCGAGGACGTCATCACCATCCGCACCGACCGGGGCGACGTCCGCGCGCCGCTCGTCGTCGACGCGCTCGGCTGGCGGCGCGTGCTCGCGCCGGCGGAGGAGGACAACATCCAGCCGCCGGAGGCCTACCTCTCGCGCGGGCTCGAGGTCCACCCGCACGGCAGCTCGGGCGAGCTCGAGCTCTTCCTCGACCCGACGTACGTCCCGGCGGGCTACTCCTGGGTCTTCCCGGCCGACCACGAGGTGCGCGTCGGCGTCGGCTCGTTCGACCCGAAGTACCACGTGAAGGACCCGACGCTGCGCCTGGCGGCCGACCTGGACTGGGACCCCGTGCGGTTCCAGGGCAACTGGATCCCGCACAAGCTGCGTCCGGCCACGGGCGGCGGCATCTTCTTCGCGGGCGACAGCGCCGGCCACTGCCTGCCGCTCTCCGCCGAGGGCATCCGCCCCGCGCTGTACTTCGGCCTCGCGCTCGGCCGCGAGCTGCGGCTCGTCGCCGAGGGCCGCCAGACGCGCGAGCAGGCGCTGCGCCGCTACGCCGCGCTCTCGGCCGAGAAGGCGGCCGCCTACGCGTGGCTGCTGCGCTTCCAGCGCCTCACGGGCTGGCTCGTGCCGAAGACGCGCGCGGTCACCGGCGCGGTCACGCTCTGCTCCCCGCAGGCGATCAACTCCCGCGCGTGGTCGATGTACCTCGGCGCGTTCCCGCCGTCGTTCATCGGCGTGCCCCCCGGCGGGGCGCCGGACCGCCCGGTCGACGCCGGCGACGGCGCCGAGCCCGCGCTGCCCGCGGCCGCCTGACCTCGGCCCGACGGGCGCCGGGGACGACCCGGAGGCGCGTCGCGGCGCCCGCCGTCGCGGGCCGCGTCCGGGCGGGTGTCACGATGTGCGCGAGCGCCGGGCTGCTCCCGATCGCCCGGCGGAGAGGAGCGCGCATGGCCACCGAGGTCCGAGACAATCCCGAGCGGCACCGGTTCGAGGCGCACACCGAGGACGGCCTGGCCGGCTTCGCCGAGTACCAGCTCGTGCGGGGCGACCGGATCGTGTTCACGCACACCGAGGTCGACCCGGCCTTCGGCGGTCGCGGCATCGGCACGACCCTCGTGGCCGGCGCGCTGGACGCGGCGGTCGAGCGCGGCCTGGCGATCGTCCCGATCTGCCCCTTCGTGGCGCGCTACGTGCACGAGCATCCGGAGGGCTACGTCGAGCACCTCGACGAGCGGATCCGCAAGGCGTTCGAATGACGGTCAAGCGCTACACCCGGGAGGGCGCGACGGTGACCTTCGACGGCGAGCGCTGCCGGCACGCGGCCGAGTGCGTCCGCGGGCTGCCGGCGGTCTTCGACACCGCGCGCCGTCCCTGGATCCAGCCGGAGAACGCGACGATCGACGAGCTGGACGAGGTCATCGCGCGCTGCCCGTCCGGCGCGCTGCAGCTGCTGCGGGACTGACCGCCGGCCGCGCCGGTCCGGGCGGCCGCGGCGCGCTCGCCCGCCCGCGGCCCCGGTCGCCCGCCACGCGGTCAGGAGCGGCGGTCGCCGTCGTCGGCGCCGTGGCGACGGCCCCGGTCGTCGTCGCCGCGCCGGTCCTCCCGGGCCCGCGAGCGATCCTCCGTGCGGCCTCGGCGGCCGTGGCGGCCGCTCGAGCGACGATCCTCGGCGCGACGGCCGTGCCGGTGGCGGTGCCGGGTGCGCTTGCGGCGATCGTCGGCGCGGG
>JALRCL010000572.1 GCA_023268575.1 Patulibacter sp. | reverse complement strand
CGGGTCGGGTGCCCGAACGCGTCGGTGCCGGAGACCCGGACGCGCGTCGCGCGCGGCGCCCGCAGGACGCGGCAGCGCATCTGACCGTCGGCGTCGATCCGCACCGTGCGCGATCCGGCCTGCAGGCGCGCCCCGCGGACGCTGCCGCCGACGGTCTGCACGCAGGCGCGCACCCCGCGGCGCACGCGCCGGGCGGACGTGATCCGCAGGACGGCGTGGGGCGCGAAGGCCACGCGTCGGGTGACGAACCGCGTCGCGGTGCCGGTGTCCTGCTGGACGCGGTTGGCGGGGCCGAGGTCGACGGTGAAGCGCACGCGCCCCTCGGCGTCCACGGGGGTCGGCGTGCCGCCGACGTCGACGAGCGCCAGCCCGCGGTACGCGGGGGGCGTGGCGACGCTCGTGCGGCCCGAGCCGGTGAGGCTCACGGCGTCGCGGTCGCCCTGCAGGCGCAGGAACTCCAGCGCGCGCTGCGGGTCGGTCGCGACCTGCCAGCCCCAGACGTCGAAGCGCGGCTCGATCGAGCGGTAGTCGATGCTCGTCGGGGCGGCCGGCGGCGCGGCGAGGACCTTCGTCAGTCCGGCCAGGGCGTCGACGATCTCGCGCTTGAAGTTCGGGACGGTGTGGCAGCCGTCGCCGTAGTCCTTCCAGACGTGGGCCTTCCCGATGGCCACGAGCCGGCGGTGGAAGTCGACGCTGCCGCCGTGCACGCCGCCCTCGACCACGCAGGAGACGGTGTCGGCGGAGAGCGGGTTCTCGCCGATCCCCGGGTTGAGCGTGCCGTTGGCGGTCCGCACCTGCAGATCGAGGTCGCGCAGGTTCTCGGCCAGGTCGAGCGGGTTGTGGCCGCGCCAGCGGATCTCCTGCGTCGATCGCGGGCCGTAGATCGCGTCCGGCGCGCCGCCGTCGAAGGTCGAGCTCGCCGAGAGCGCGCCGGCCAGCAGCGGGTCGTTGCTGTTCACCGCGCCCGAGAGGCTCGCGACGGCGGCGAAGCGGTCCGGGTGGCGGGCGGCGAGCATCATCGCCCCGTAGCCGCCCATCGAGATGCCGAAGATCACGCGCTGCGCGCGGTCGGCGACCGTCCGGTACCGGCCGTCGATCAGCGGGATGAGCTGGTCGATGACGAACGTCTCGTACTTCGGGGCGCCGCCGGCGCCGCCGTTGTACCAGTCGCTCCAATAGCCGCTGTTGCCGTCGGGCGAGACGATGATCGACGGATAGCGCTCGGTGAGCGAGACGCCCTTGACGACCTTCCGGAACGAGTCGTAGTTGTTCATCGTCCCCGCAGTCACGTACGTCACCGGCCAGCGCCGGTTCGGGTCGGCGTCGTAGCCGACCGGGAGGAACACGTCGACGTTCGTCGGCCTCGCGAAGGCGTCCGTCGCGATCGTGAGGACCCGGACCCGATCCGAGATCCGCTGCTCCTCGGTGACGCGCGGCCCCGCGGCGAGCGCCGGGGCGGCGCCGATCGACGCGGTCCCGAGGGCACAGCCCGCGACGGCCAGCAGCCACGCGATCCGGCGAGGTCGAGGTCGGGGTCGGCGAGGGGCGGGTCCGTCGGGCAGCACTGCATAGCTGTACCAGACAACGGTATGGATTACAGCGTCTGTCCGGAAAGCGGGCGGAATGCCGTTGCTAGCCTCCGGCGATGCGCTTCGAGACGCGGTTCACCGGCGGGGCGC
>JALRCL010000545.1 GCA_023268575.1 Patulibacter sp. | reverse complement strand
TCGACGAGATCCTCGGCGCCGTTGATCGGCGCGGTGAGGAGGACGAGCCCGGACGACGCGCCCTCCAGCATCGCCAGCGAGAACGCCTCGTAGGAGGAGGGGGCCACGAGCGCGTCGCCGGCGGCGAGCCACGCCTCCGGGTCCGGCACGTGTCCGACGAAGTGCACGCGGTCGCCGGCGCCCCGATCGGCCGCGAGCCGCTCGTAGCTCGGCTGGTCGCCGCGGCCCACGACGAGCAGGTGCCAGCCCGGCGCCTCGCCGACGGCCTCGACCGCCGTCGCGAGGTTCTTGCGGCCCCAGTCCCCGCCGACGAAGACCGCGACCGGCGCGTCCGAGGGGATCCCGAGGGCGGCGCGGTTGCGCGCCCGTGCCTCGGCGTCCGGCGCGAAGCGGTCCGGGTCCACGCCGTTGGTGACGACGGTCATCGTCTCGCTCGGGCGCGGGTAGAACTGCTCGATCTCGCGCTGCAGGCCGCGCGAGGCCGGCGCCACGAGGTGGGCACCGGCGCTGCGCAGGGCGCGACGCTCGACCGCGAGGCCGAAGCGGGTGGCGAGGAACTCGTTCAGCCGGTGCGTGAGCCACGACCGCCGCCGCCGGGGGATGCCGACGTTCGCGCGGTACGCGGCGAGGCAGAACTGGGCCTGGTGGACCTCGGCGCGCTGCCAGATCACCGGGTTGACGGTGTGGATCGCTCCGCGCGCGTGGCGCTTGACGAGGCGCGAGCCGAGCACGTAGCTCAGCGGCAGGGCGAGCGTCGCGGGCCGGGAGGGGGAGCGGATGCGGTGGAAGGCGACGTTCGGTCGCGGGGCGAGCGCGCAGGCCCGGGCGATGACCGTGACGTGCCATCCGCGGCCCGCCATCCGCTCGGCGATCTCGTAGACCGCGCGCTCCATGCCGCCGGTCGGCGCGACGTGCGACGCGACGAAGGTCACGTGCCCCGTCGGTGGTTGCCCCGCACCCGATGCCGCGCTCGTCACGGGCGGGAGGGTAGCCCAGGCGCTCGTCCCCGACGGTGAATCGCATGGTGCTTCGTCGCCGGAGGCCCGTGGTACCGTCGCGGCCGCGATGCCTCAGACCTCCGCCGCCGGCGCCCGTTCACGGGGCTGGCTCCCGCCGCTCCTGGCCTGCCTCGTCCTGGCCCTCGTGGGCGCCGCCGCCGGGGTCGTCCTCGGCGAGTCGCGGACGGAGGAGCACGAGGCGACCTCGCAGCTGCTCGCCCGCCCAGCGAGCACGGCGACCGAGGAGGCGTCCTCGACGGGACCCACGACGCCCGACGGCCTGGCGACCGCCGCGGCGGCCGTCACGCGTCGCGCCTCGCTGCGGAGCGCCGTGCAGGGCCAGGTCGGCCGCGTGCCCGACGGGGCGGTGCGCACCCGGGTGCTCGCCGGTCGCGGCGTCCTCGTGATCGTCGCCCGCTCGGAGCGCGCGGCGCAGGCCGCCGCGTGGTCGCGGGCGTTCGCCCTGGCGGTGCGCCGTCAGGTCATCGACGACACGCGCGCCGACCTCCGGCGCAACGCCGACAGCCTCGCCGCGGAGGCCGGCCGGCGCCCCTCGCCCGAGCAGCGCGCACAGCTCTCGGCGCTGCGCACGGCGGCGCGACTCACGGTCCCGCTGCAGATCCTCGAGCTCGGCACGCTGCGCACGGTCGACCGCACGTCGACCGGCGCGTTCGCCGCCGCCGGCGGGGCGATCGGTGCGCTGCTGGGCCTGCTCCTCGGGACGCTCGTGGCCCTGGTCGCCCGTCGCCGCCGGCGTGGACGCGATGCCGGGATCGTCGCGGCCGTGCCCGAGCTGCAGGGCCTCCCGGCCCCGCTCGTCGGCGCCGTGCCCTTCCTGCCGAAGCTCGGACGCCGGCGCTCGGCGCCGCTCCGCCTCGCCGACCGCGACCTCGACGGCTTCCGCCTGCTGCGCCGGAACCTCGACGACCTCGTCGAGGACACCCCCGGCCTCGTCCTCGTCACGAGCGCCGAGCCGGCCGTCGGCAAGTCGGTCACCGCCGCCGGGCTCGCCCTCGCCGCCGCCCGCGGGGGCCTGCGCGTCGTACTCGTGGAGTTCGACGTGCGGCGGCCGGTCCAGGCGGATCGCCTCGATCTCCACGATCGTCCCGGGGTCGCCGATCACCTGGCGGGCGACGCGAGCCCGGGCGAGGTCCTGCAGCGGGTCGCGGTCGACGACGTCGTCGCCCCGGCGGCCGAGGCCTCGGCGCGGGGAGGCGACCTCGTCGTCGTGGTCGCGGGCACCGCGAGCACCGAGGTCGCGCCCGGCGCGCTGGACGCGGTCCGCGAGATGCTGGCCTTCATGCGCGACGGCTACGACCTCGCGATCGCCGACGCGCCGTCGCTGCTGACCTCGGCCGACGCCGGGCTCCTGCTCGACGAGGCCGACGTCGTGCTCGTCTGCGCCCGCCCGGGGCAGACGTCCGCGGCCGCCCTCGACGCCGCGGTCGACCTCGCGCGGCGCAACGCGCGCACCGGCGTCGGCATCGTCGCCACCGCCGTCACGAGCGCGAGCGATCCGGCCGGCCTCGCGCCCCGCGGCGACTGAGCGGCGCGCGCACGGCCGCGCGCTCAGCGGCTGTCGCGCAAGGGCGCCCAGCCGCCCGCGCTCGGCGGATCGCCGTCGGCCGCCGCCGGCGCGTCCTCGGCGGGCACGTCGTCCTCGAGCCCGACGGCGTCCTCCTCCGCGGAGGCCGTCGCGGGAGCCACGGGCGCGCCGGGCAGGGGGTCGTCCGTGGGGGCGCCGTCACCGTCGCGCTGCGCGGTCGCGTCGGCGGCCGCCGCTTCGTCGTGGGCAGCGGCCGTGAGATCGGGGTCCGTCGACGCTGCGTGCGCGGCGTCGCCGGGCACCGCAGGGCCGCCGGAGCTGCGGGCCTCGGCGCTCCGTGAGGACGCGGAGGCGACCAGCGGGCGCCAGGTCGAGCCGGCGGGGGAGTCCGTGGCGCCGGCGCCGCGGGTGCCGCCCTCGTCGGCGGACCCGGAGGCGCCCGCCGGTTCGGCGTCGCGCGGCGGCGCCGCGGCGGCACCGGCGTCGCCGGATCCGGGGCGGGGGGCGTCGCGGTCCGCGGACCGGTCGGCCGCGCCCGCGGTGGCGGTCGGGGCGGCGGCCACCAGCGGCTTCCAGCCGGTGCCGCCGGACGCGGGGCGGGGGCGCCCGGCCGGCGCTGCGCCGGGCTGGGCCGGCACCGGCGCGGGCTCCTCGCGCGGCTCCGGGGCAGGGGCAGCAGACGCGGGCGGGGCGGCGGCCGTGCGGCCGGGCGAGAGCGGCTGCCAGCCGGTCCGGGCCTCCGGTGCACGGCCGTCGGCGGGCGCCGCTGTCGGTGCCTCCTCGGCGGGCGTCCGCGCATCGGGCGCGTCGCGAGCGGCGACGCGCGTCGCGGGCGCGTCGGGCGGCAGCACCCACGGGTTCCCAGGTCCGGTCATGCGGCGCCCGACGGTACCGGATCGCCCCGGCGCCGCCGAGCGCCTGCATGCGACCGGCGTGCGGCGGCACGATGCAGGGGCGGCGCGTGGCGCGCCCCACCGCGCGCCGCCGCCGGGGCGCTCAGCGCCCGGTCCCCGCGGCGTACCGCGGGTCCGAGCGCCGCAGCTGGGCGGTGTAGCGGCGCGCCGTGCGCCGCTCCCCCCGCAACCGCGCGACGTCTCGCAGATCCCGCACGATCATCGGATCGTCCGGCGCCGCGTCGCGCGCCAGCAGCAGCGCCCGCTCGGCACCGGCGAGGTCTCCGAGCGCGGCGAGGGCGTGGCCCTGGACGACGAGGGCGGCGCGACGCGTTCCCACGCCGCCCGCCCGACCGGCCTCGCGGACCGCGGCCGCCGCATCGGAGGACTGCAGGCGCTGCGCACGGTCCAGGTGGCGCTGATCGCCGGCCCAGAGGGCGAGCACCACCACCGCGACCGCCCACGGTGCGACGCGCAGCGCGACGGCGATCTTCGGCCCCGGACGCACGGAGGGATCCTACGCGCGCGAGCGGCCAGCGTCGCCTGTCGGTCTGCGACGATGCCGCGGTGGCAACCGGCACCGAGGCGCGAGACCCCCGGGCGGGGCTCGACGGGCGCCGGCTCCGCGCGCTCGCGCTCCGCGGGCGGGATCCACTCGTCGCGGTCGCGCTCCTGGCGGTCGTCGTCGCGCTCGGGCTGCGGCGCGGCGGCTACGCCTTGGCGGACGCCCTCCCGGTCGGGATCGGCCTCGCCGCCGTCGGGCTCGCGCTCTCGATCCTGCGGCCCGCCTGGCGGTTCCGCGGCGGCGTGCGCGTCGCGCTGGGCGCACTCGCCGGCCTCGCCGCGTGGACGGCGCTCTCCGCAGCGTGGTCGCCGGTGCCCGATGTCGCGGTGTCCGAGGCGCAGCGCTCGACGCTCTATCTCGCGGCGCTCGCGGTCGGGGTGCTCGCGGCGCGCCGGGACGCGGGGCTCGGCGGGCCGCTCGGCGCCATCTGCGCGGGCCTGACGGCGATCGCGCTGCTGGGGCTGCTGTCGCGCCTCGTCCCCGGTCTCGACCTCGCGCCCCTGCGCGAGCCGGCGTTCGACCTGTTCCGCCTGAGCTATCCCACGGGCTACTGGAACGCGCAGGCCACCGTGGCGGCGATGAGCCTCGCGCTCCTCTTCGGGCTCGTCACCGACCGCGGGACGCGGGTCGCGGTCACGTGGCTGGCCGCCGCCGCGATCCCGGCCGTGACGGTCGCGCTCGTCCTCTCCGTGTCCCGCGGCGGCACCGTGGCCGCCGTGCTCGGCGTGGCCACCGTCATCGTCCTCGCGCGGCGGCCGCTCCAGGCGATCGTCCTGCTCGTGCCGCTCGCGCTCGCGGCGGCCGCCGGCATCCTGCTCGTGGTGGCCGAGCCGGCGCTCGTCGACGATCCGGCGTCGTTCCCCGGGGCCGCGGAGGCCGGTCCCGCGTACGTGCCGCTCCTGGGGCTGCTCGGCGTCGTCGCCGCCGTGGCCGTGCTGCTCCTGCGGGACCGGCTGGCGAAGGGCGAGGAGCGCGCTGCACGACTCGGCCGCACCGGGCGCCGCCGCCGGGCGCTCCTGCGCGAGATCCTCGTCGGCACCGCCGCGATCGCCGTGGTCGTCGCCGCGATCGGCTTCAGCGCCGACCAGCGCGGCGTGTTCGCGGCGCGCTCGTTCGTCGAGACGCAGCGGGAGAGCTTCCTCGGCGGCGGTGCGGGCCCGGGGGACGACCTCGGGCGGTTGGACTCGCTGGCGGGCAACCGGTCCGAGCTCTACCGCGTCGCTCGCAGCACGTTCGCCGATCACCCCGTCGTCGGCATCGGCGCCGGCGGGTACCGCGTGGCGTGGCTCGAGAAGCGCCGGCGGGACGAGTTCGTGCTGAACGCGCACTCGCTGCCGTGGGAGACGGCCGCCGAGCTCGGGATCGTCGGGCTCGGGCTGCTCCTGACGCTCGTGGCGACGGTGCTCGTCGCGGTGCTGCGCAACCGCCGCCGCGCCGGGCAGCTCTCGCGTGGGCGCAACGCCGCGGTGGCCGGCGCGCTCGTCGCGGTGGCCGCGTCCTGCGTCGTCGACTGGACGTGGCAGTTCGCCGCGGTCGTCGTCCCGGCGATGCTGCTGGCCGGCATCGTCCTCAGCGCGGCCTGGCAGACCGCCCACCGCCCGGAGGCGGCGCCGGGCGCGGGCCGCCGTCGGCGTCGCCGCCGGCGCGGACGCAGCGGGCGTCGCCGGCGCGCCTCCGCGTAGACTCCGGCGCCGTCATGGCCCGTCCCGCGATCGTCCTCATCGGCTTCATGGGGGCCGGCAAGACGACCGGCGCCCGCATGTTCGCCTCGGCCCTGGGGACGCGCGTCGTCGACAGCGACAAGCGAGTCGAGAAGCGCCTCGGCTGCTCGATCGCCGAGTACTTCGCCCGGGAGGGCGAGGCCGCGTTCCGTCGCGTCGAGGCGGAGGTCGCCGGCGAGCTGCTCGAGCGCGCCGACGGCGGCGTCATCGCCCTCGGCGGCGGGACCGTCGGGTCCGACCGGGTCCGGCGCGCCCTCGAGCGTCACACCGTCGTGCTGCTGCAGGTGAGCCGCGCGACGGCGTGGAAGCGCGCGAAGCGCAGCGACCGGCCCCTGGCCCGCGATCGGAAGGCCTTCGACCGCCTCTTCGCGGAGCGCGAGACGCTCTACGAGTCGGTCGCCGACGTCCTGCTGCCCGAGGTCGACCGGCAGAAGCTCAAGCCCGCGATCCCGGTGATCGCCCGCGCGCACGAGGCCGCGCCGGGCACGACGCTGCTCTGGTCCCACGCCGGCGACGGCGGCGCGCCGGTCTGGCTGCGGCCCGGCCTGCTGCGGGAGCTGCCGCCCTGGCCGCTGCCGGAGGCCTCGCGCCGGATCGCGATCACCGACGAGACGGTCGCCGAGCACCACGCCGGCCGCGTCCCGGGGCTCGCCGGGATGATCGAGATCCCGCCGGGCGAGAGCCACAAGACCCTCGCGACCTGCGAGCGGGTGTGGGGCGCGCTCGCCGCGCAGGGCGTCACGCGTAGCGACCACGTCGTGGCGATCGGCGGCGGCGTCGTCGGCGACCTCGCGGGGTTCGTCGCCGCGACGTACCAGCGCGGCGTGCCGGTGGTGCAGGTGCCCACGACGCTCGTCGCCCAGGTGGACAGCGCCTACGGCGGCAAGACCGGCGTCGACCTGCCGAGCGCGAAGAACTACGTCGGTGCCTTCCACCAGCCGGCCGCGGTGATGGTCGACCCCGACGCGCTGACCACCCTGCCGCCGGAGGAGCTCGCTGCCGGCTACGCCGAGGTCGTGAAGACGGCGCTCATCGCCGGCGGCGCGCTGTGGGAGCAGGTCGCCTCCGGCGCGCCGGT
>JALRCL010000512.1 GCA_023268575.1 Patulibacter sp. | reverse complement strand
CAGCGCCGCGCCAAGGGCGGCGCCACGCGCGTCCTCCTCGTCCTCCTCGTCGCGCTCGTGACGGGCACGGTCGTGGCCGGCGCCGGTGCGGTGGGCTACGTGGCCTCGATCGCCGACGACGTCGACCTGGACGACCTCAAGCCGGCCGACCCGGGCGCGAACTCCGTCGTCTTCGCGGCCGACGGGACGAAGCTCGGCTACATCGACGGCCCGATCCTGCGGCAGTCGATCCGCGGCGACGAGATGGGGCGCTACATCCGCCAGGCGACCGTCGCCGTGGAGGACCGCCGCTTCTACCAGCACGGCGGGGTCGACGTGGAGGGCGTGTTCCGCGCCGCGGTCCGCAACGTCACCGAGGGCGCCACGCGCGAGGGCGCGTCGACCCTGGAGATGCAGCTGATCCGGAACCTCTACACGGGGGACCGGGACGAGAGCTACAAGCGGAAGATCCGCGAGGCGAAGCTCGCCGACCAGCTCGAGAAGCGCCACCCCGGCCGCGAGGGCAAGGAGTGGGTGCTGACGAAGTACCTCGACTCCGTGCCCTACGGCAACGCGCGCAACGGCCAGAACATCATCGGCGTCGCGGCCGCGGCGCGGGTGTACTTCAACAAGCGGCCCAAGGACCTGACGCTCACCCAGGCGGCGACGATCGCCGGCCTCCCGCAGGCCCCGTCGGACTACAACCCGTTCTACCACCCGGACGCGGCGCTGAAGCGCCGCAACGACGTCCTGCGGCGGATGGCCGAGCAGGGCTACATCGGCTACGAGCAGGCCGCCGAGGCGCAGGACAAGCCGCTGGGGCTCAAGGCCTCGGACTACTACACGCGCCGCCGCGAGCAGTTCGTCATCGACTACGTCCGCGCCGAGCTGATCAAGAAGTACGGCGCCAATCGGGTGCGCGAGGGCGGGATGCGCATCTACACGACGATCAGCCTCAAGCGCCAGCAGCTCGCGCGGGCGGCGCTCGCGAAGAACTTCATCCCCGGCGGCCCGGCGTCCGCGCTCGTCTCGATCAACCCGAAGACCGGCGACGTCACGACGATGGCCTCGACCGCCTCCTACGCGGACTCGAAGTACAACCTCGTCACGCAGAGCGAGCGCCAGCCGGGCTCGACGTTCAAGACCGTGGTCCTCATGGCGGCGCTACGGGCCGGGATCGACCCCGACGCGACGAGCTACACCTCGGTCAGCGGCAAGACCCTGACGCCGGACGGCTGGGCACCGAAGACGTTCTCCGGCAAGAGCGGGGGCACGATGTCGATCACGAAGGCGACGCTCGCCTCCGACAACTCGGTCTACGCGCAGCTCGACCTCGACGTCGGCCCGCAGAACGTCACGAAGGCCGCCCGCCTCATGGGCATCACCTCCCCGCTGCAGTCGCTCCCGGCCGAGTCGCTCGGCGGGCTCGAGCACGGCGTCAACCCGCTGGAGATGGCGCGGGCCTACTCGACGATCGCCAACGGCGGCAAGCGCGTCACCCCGCGGATCGTCACCCGCGTCGAGCTGCCCAACGGCCGCACGTTGCGCCCGCAGAACGTGAAGGCCGTGCGGACGTTCAGCGCCGGCGTCGCGAGCAAGGCGACCGAGATCCTCGCGAAGAACGTCCAGGGCGGCACCGGCCGCCGGGCGATCCTCTCGAACTGCCCGGCGGCCGGCAAGACCGGCACGACCGACAACGCCGCCGACGCGTGGTTCGCCGGCTTCACGAAGGGCATGACGACCGTCACGTGGGTCGGCTACCCGAAGAGCACCGCGCTCTCCACGGGCGAGCAGGGCGGCGGTCGGCCTGCGCAGACCTGGCACGACTTCATGGCCAGCGCCGTCGACGGTCGCGTCTGCGGCGCGTTCCCGAAGGCGCCCTTCCAGGGCAGCCGCGGCACCGGCGAGCACGCGACGGGCGGGTCGAAGGCGGGCAGCGACGGCGACGGCGACGGCCTCACCGACACCGAGTCGCCCGGCACCGACGCCGCCGGGACCCCCGACGGCGGTACGGGCACCGGGACCCCGGGCGCCTACGAGCAGCCGCTCCAGGACCTGCCGCGCTGAGCGCGCGACGGTCGTCGGCGCGCGCCGCGGGCGGTGCGCCGACGGCACGCGAGCGGGCGGGATCGCCGCCGTGACGGGCGATCGCGGCCCGCGGGCAGCCCGCGCCGGTCGGCGACCCGGTGGTACCGTGGGGGGGATGGCCAAAGAGGACAAGGTCGAGTTCGAGGGCGAAGTCGTCGAGGCGCTGCCGAACGCGATGTTCAAGGTGCAGCTCGACAACGGCCACGAGGTGCTCGGTCACGTCGCGGGCAAGATGCGCCGCTTCCGGATCCGGATCCTGCCGGGCGATCGCGTGCGGGTCGAGGTCTCCCCGTACGACCTGAGCCGCGCCCGGATCGTCTACCGCCACCGCTGATCGCGCGCCGTCCGCGCCGCTGAGGCCCGCGCCTCGCGCCGCGGCGACCGCCGCTCCTCGTCCGCGCCCCGTCCCGATGGCCGAGCGCGACCTCATCGATCGCATCGTGGCCGGTCTCGGCCGGCGGGGCGATCGCCTGCTCATCGGTCCCGGCGACGACGCCGCGGTCGTGCGCGCCGACGCGCTGGCCGTCACGAGCACCGACACGACGGTCCTCGGCGTCCACCTGCCGCCGGACGGGCACCCGCGGGTGACGCCGGAGGTCGTCGGGCATCGCGCGATGGCCACGGCGCTCTCCGACCTCGCGGCGATGGGGGTCGCCCCCGGCGAGGCGTACGTCGCCCTGACCGCGCCGCCCGCCTGGGACGACGCGCGGCTCGAGCGTCTCGTGCACGGCGCCGAGGCGGTCGCGACGGCGACCGGGACGACGATCGCGGGGGGCGACGTCTCGGCGGGCCCGGGGCTCGTGGCCACGGTCACCGTCGTCGGCTGGGCGCGGTCGGAGGCCGAGCTCCTGCGTCGCGACGCGGCGCGCCCGGGCTGGGTGGTCGGGGTGACCGGCGCCCTCGGCGGCAGCGCGACCGGGCTCGCGCTGCTCACCGATCCGCGGTTGACCGGCGACGGGGTGCCGGCGCCCTGCCCGCCCGCCGAGGCCGAGGCGCTGATCGAGCGCTACCTGCGACCGACGCCGCTCGTCGCGCTCGGTCGCGAGCTGCGCGCCGCGGGCGCCGTCGCGGCGATCGACCTGTCCGACGGCGTCGCCACCGACGCCGACCACCTCGCGCGCGCCTCGGGCGTGCGGATCGACATCGACGTCGAGGCGCTCCCGCGGCAGGCCGGCGTCGACGCCGTCGCCGCAGCGCTCGGCACCGATGCCGCGCGCACCGCCGCCGCGGGCGGCGAGGACTTCGAGCTGCTCGTCGCCGCGCCGCCGGCGGCGCGCGACGCGCTCGCCGCGCTCGGGGTCCGCTGGATCGGCGCGGTCCACGACGCCGACGGCTCGCCGGGCGCGCGCCTCGTGCGCGACGGCGCTCCGCGCCCCTGGCGCGGCTGGGAGCACCGGGCCTGACCCGCGCGCCGCGCCCGGCCCCGGCGCGCCGCCCGCCCCCGCGTCGACGGCCCGCTCGACCGTCGGACCGGGGCCGGCGACCGAGAGCCGGTGCGGCGGGTCGACGGGCGCCCCGGGGATGCCCCGGACGGGGGCGCGGTCAGGACGCCCAGGACGGGGGCGCGAGCACCGCGGACTCCAGGCGCGCGGAGACGACGAGCCGGCGCGCGGCGCTGAACGGGGGGTCGCAGGCGGTCAGGACGAGCCGGTCCTCGCGGCGCCGGTCGAGCACCCAGACGGCGTCCGGGGCCACGCTGCGCACCGTCGTCACCCGGTAGCGGACCCGGCCGTAGGCGAGCTCGACGGTGATCGGATCCCCCGGCCGCATCCGGTCGAGATGGCGGAACGGGGCGCCGTACGTCGTGCGGTGCCCGGCGATCGCCGCCGTCCCGGGCGCGCCGGGCAGCGGCTGGGAGGGATAGAGGCCCGGCCCGCGTTCCAGCGACCGGCGCTCGACGCCCTGGACGACGACCTGGTCGAGGCCCAGCCGCGGGATCCGCAGGCGGGCGGCGGGCTCGCCGCTGCGCAGGGTCTGCCGCTGGCGCCGGGCGAGGAAGGCGATCCGCGCGCGGTCGTCGGCGAGCTCGGCGACGGCGAGCCGCTCGGTGCCGGCGGGCGGGGCCGGGAGCCGCTCGGCGAGGCCCCGCTGGCGCAGGTGGCCGACGACCGCGGTCACCGGCTCCTGCCACCAGAGCGTCGCGGCGACGTCGGCCAGGACGAGGGCCCCCGCGAGGACGAGCGTCGTGCCGAGCGTCCGCACGAGCTCGCGCGGCGTCACGCGGCGGTCCCGGGCCGCCGTCCGCGGTGCGCGCCGGCGGGCGGGGACCGGCGAGCGGCTCATCGGTCCTCGACGAGCAGCGGCGGGTCGTCGCGCCGCCGGCGCGGCCCGCGCGACGGAGACGTCGCGCGCCGGCGCGGCCGGCGGCCCCGCGGCAGCAGCATGAGCGTCGTGGCGAGCAGCGCGCCGAGCACGATGCTCGTGAGCAGCATCGCGACCGGCGTGATCTGCCCCCCCGCGACGAGCAGCACGAGCCACCACGGCAGGTCCACGACGCCGACGTCCAGCGACCCCGACACCGACAGCAGGGCGGAGAGCGGCAGCAGCGCGCCGGTGCCCAGGAGCAGCCAGCGGTGCAGGGGGCGCAGCATCGGCAGCATCAGCGCCGCCGGCCACGCCAGGAGCGCCGGTAGGAGCAGGATCGCGGCGAGCGGTTCGAGGACGACGAGCGTCAGCACGACGGCGACGAGCGCGGCGAAGACCGCGGTGGCGACCCCCACCGGGGTCGGCTCGTCGGGGCCGGGAGCCTCGCGCGCCAGGCGCGGGCGGCTGAGCGCGACGGTGGCCACGAGGATCGCCGCGAGCAGCACGACGAGCGCCCACGACCCGACGCCGAGCTCGAGCGCGGGTCCGGCGAACGGCGCGGGGACCGCCGGCGACACGATCCCGATCCGCCCGAGGCCGATCGCGAGCAGCCCGGCGACGAGCGGCCCGGTCGCGCAGCCCGCGGCCCAGGCGGCGCCGGGCACCAGCGGATGACCGTCCCGCGCGAGCGTCAGCGCCACGACGATCGCGGGGAAGAGCAGGGGCAGCACGAGCGCCAGCAGCAGGACCTGGAGCGACCACTGCGGCAGGAGCCGGCCGACGATCGCCAGCTCGGACTGCGGCGCGCCGACGCCGACCCGGGTGCGGTCCAGGGCGTGGAGCGTGCGGAGGGTGGCGCGGCCGTAGGCCCCCATCCGGGGCGCCTCGACCGGCGCGTCGGCCGCGGGCGGCACGGCGGAGCCGGAGGTGATGAGCACGGCGGGGATCCGCGCCTGGTTCAGCTCGCCCTGCTCGCCGACCGTCGCCGGCAGCGCGCGGCGCACGATCTGCGACCACGGGCCGGCCTGCGGACTGACGGCGAGGCCCTCCTGGCGCATCGCGGCCACGACGGAGCGCTGCAGGCGCAGCGGCGCCGACGGTCCGCGGTTGGACCACGTGACGACCTGTGGAGTTCGCGACACCGGGCCGCTCACGTCACCGAGCACGAGGACCGCGGCCGCCTGGCCGCGCAGGGTCCGCGCGAGCCGCGTCGCGCCGGTCAGCCCGCCCCCGGAGGCGCCGCTCGTGGAGACGAACTGGATCGTGTGGTCGAACCGCGACTCGCCGACCGCCCGGGCGAGCGCCAGCAGCGCCGCCGTCCCGGAGAGCTCCGCCTTGGAGCCCGGCTCGAGCGCGTCGCGGTGCGCGACGACGACGAGCCCGGGTCCCGGGCGTCCGCGGACCGTCGCGGAGACGTTCTCGAGCTCTCGGCTGCCGTCGGGGGTGTCGGCGCGGAAGCGGTCGCGGTCGATCGACGCGGTCGGCAGGGCACGCCGCAGCTCGGCCGCCATCCGCGTCGCGAGCAGCGCGTCGCCGGACGACCCGGCGCGGCGGCTCGGGTAGCGCTGGGCGAGCTCGTCGAGCTGCCGGGCCGCGGCCGAGGCGTCGAACGTCTGGCCGCCGAGGCCCCCTGTCAGGGGACGCGGCGTCGGTCGCAGCGAGAACGCCGCGATCAGCACCGCCAGCAGGACTGCGCCGATGCCGACCCGGAGAGCCACGAGCCCGCAGGCTACCGGCGCCGCTGCGCGACCCTCGCCGCCCCCGCGGCGGTCCGCGGCCGCGCACGGCGCTCCCGGACGGGCACGCGGCCGCCTCGGTGGCGGCGACGCCCCCCGCTAGGCTTGCCGGACGCGGTCGGCTGCGCCCGCGGACCCGCGAGATGGACGCCCCTGCCCGCATCCTGGTGGTCGACGACGAGGAGTCGATCCGCGCGCTCCTCGCCTTCCCGCTCCGGCGCGACGGCCACGAGGTGCTCACCGCCACCACCGGGCCGGAGGCACTGGAGCAGTTCGAGCGCGGGCAGCCGGACCTCGTGCTGCTCGACGTCATGCTGCCGGGGCTCGACGGCGTTGCGGTCTGCCGGGCGCTGCGGGAGCGCAGCGCGGTGCCGATCATCATGCTCTCCGCGCGCGGCGAGGAGGGCGACCGCGTCGCCGGGCTCGAGGCCGGCGCCGACGACTACGTCACGAAGCCGTTCTCCGTCCGCGAGCTGCGCAGCCGCGTGCGCGCGGCGCTGCGGCGCGCGGCGCTGCCGGCGGCGCGCCCGGGCGCGACCCCGCCGATCGAGATCGGGGACGTCGTGATCGACGCGGACCGCCGGCGGGTCGTCGTCCGCGGCGAGGAGGTCGAGCTCACCCACCTCGAGTTCGAGCTCCTCGTGACGCTCGCGCAGGCCCCGGGCCGGGTCTTCACCCGCGACATGCTGCTCGAGCGGGCGTGGGGCGGCTCCGCCTACCGCGAGCGGCGCACGGTCGACGTCCACGTCCTCCACCTGCGGGAGAAGCTCGAGCGCAACCCGAAGGAGCCGGAGCACATCATCACCGTGCGGGGCCTCGGGTACCGGTTCCGGGACCCGTGAGCGAGCACCCCGACCGACCGCCGCGGCCCCCCGCCGCGCCGCGTCGCGCGTCGCGCTGGTCGCTGCGCCTGCGGCTCGTGGTGGCGTTCCTCGTCGTGACGCTCGTCGCCGTCGGCGTCATCGCGCTGCAGGTCCTGCCGACGCTCGAGTCGTCGCTGAGCCAGCAGCGGCTGCTGTCGCTGACCAGCGACGCGGAGCGCGCCGCGACCGAGCAGGAGGCGGCGGGGCGCTCGCGGCGTCCCCCGACGCCGCGCCAGCTCGTGGAGACGGTCGCCGCCCGGACCGGCGGGACCGTGACGCTGCTCGTCGCCGACGGCCGCCGGGCGGGCGCGTCCGGGGCGATGGCCGTGCGCCAGGCGACCCGGGGCACCGCGGCGCCCTCCGACGCCGCGATGCGCCTCGCCGGCCGCGCGTTGCAGGTCGACCGGCCGCGCGGCGAGGTCGACCGCCGGGGCCGCCTCGCCGCGCGGGTCGCCGTGCCCGTCGCCCTCGCCGGCGAGCCGCCCGCGGTGCTCGTCGTCAGCGAGGGCCTCGAGGACGTCCATTCGACCGTCGGGCTCGTCGGGCGCCGGGTGCTCTTCGGCGGCCTCCTGGCGCTGCTCGTCGCGCTCGCTGCGGGCGCGACGCTCGCCGTTGGCGTCTCCGCCCGGATCCGGGCGCTCGAGCGCGGGTCGCGCGAGGTCGCCGCCGGGCGCTTCACGACGCGCTTCGACACCGTCGGAGGCGACGAGCTGGGCGAGCTCGGGCGCTCCCTGGAGACGATGCGCCGCCAGCTCGCGGAGCTCGACGGCAGCCGCAAGCGGTTCATCGCCACCGCGTCGCACGAGCTGCGCACGCCGCTCTCTTCCCTGTCGGGGTTCGTCGAGCTGCTTCGCGACGAGGAGCTCGACGAGGACGAGCGCCGCGCGTTCCTCGACCGGCTCAGCGCGCAGATCGGGCGCCTGACGCGCCTGGCCGACGACCTGCTGGACCTCTCGCGGCTCGAGAGCGGCGGCCTCGAGCTGCGGCCGGAGGTCTGCGACCTCCACGACGTCGCCGCCGCGGTGGCCGACGAGTTCGCGCCGGTCGTCGAGCGGGAGGGGCGGACCCTGCGCGTCCGGCTCGTCGGCGGCACGGTCCGGCAGCGCTGCGATCCGGACCGCGTCGGCCAGGTGATCCGGATCCTCGTGGACAATGCGCTGAAGCACGGCGATGCGCGCGCCGCGGTCGAGATCCGCGTCGCGCGCAGCGGGGGCGTCGCCCGGATCGAGGTCACCGACCACGGCCCGGGGATCGCCGCCGAGGACGTGCCCCACCTGTTCGAGCCCTTCCACGGCGCGGGGGACCGCTCCGGAGCCGGGCTCGGGCTGGCGATCGCCCACGAGCTGGCGCACCGGATGCGCGGCAGCCTGCGAGCATCGACCGCGCCCGGACGCACGACCTTCACCCTGGAGCTGCCCGCATGACCTCGACCCGCCCCGCCGCCCTGCTCGCCGGTCTCGCGCTGTTGCCTGCTGCGGCGCTGGGGCTCGCGGCCTGCGGCGACGACGAGGACGACGCCGGCTCGGGCGCGATCACGACCCGCACCGTCGAGGTCGTGCGCGACGCGCAGGACGGCGGCGAGGCCGCGGCGAGCGCGTCCGGCAAGACGATCGACGCCGCCCGGATCTACGAGCGGTTCGGGCCCGGCGTCGTGACCGTCCTGACGCAGGGCCGCGGCGGGCGTCAGGCGCTGGACTCCGACAGCGGGCTGGGCTCGGGCTTCGTCGTCTCCGACGACGGGCTCGTCGTCACGAACGCGCACGTCGTCACCGGCGGCGAGGGCGAGAAGCTGCGCGAGGCCGACGAGGTCTTCGTCCGCTTCGCCGACCGCAACCAGGTGCCGGCGAAGATCCTCGGCTTCGATCCCTTCAACGACGTCGCGCTGCTGAAGGTCGACCCGCGCGGCCTGCGGCTCGTGCCGCTGCGCTTCGCCTCCGCCCGCTCGGTCACCGTCGGCGAGCCGGTGGTCGCGATCGGCTCGCCGTTCGGCGAGGAGCAGTCCGTGTCGATCGGCGTCGTCTCGGCGCTGGACCGGTCGATCCGGTCGCTCACCGGGTTCGAGACGGTCGACGCGATCCAGACCGACGCGGCGATCAACCGCGGCAACTCCGGCGGCCCGCTCCTGGATGGCGACGGCCGCGTCCTCGGCATCAACTCCCAGATCGAGACGACCTCGGGCGACGGCTCCGGGGTCGGCTTCGCCGTCTCCGCCGAGACCGTCCGCCGGGCGGTCCGCCAGCTGCGCCGGAACGGGAAGGTCGCCTACCCGTACCTCGGCGTCTCGACCGTCGACGTCTACCCGCAGCTGGCCAAGCGGTTCGGGCTCGGCGTCGACCACGGCGCGTGGGTCCAGGAGGTCCCGGACGGCGGCCCGGGCGAGAAGGCCGGCGTGCGGCCCTCGAACGGCGCCGCGAAGCGGTTCCAGGTCGCGGAGTACCGGACCGGCGGCGACGTCGTCGTGGCGATCGACGACCACGAGATCCGCTCCTCGACCGACCTCGCCGAGGTCGCGCTGCGCTTCCGCCCCGGCCAGACCGTGACGCTGCGCGTCTACCGGGACGGCAAGCCGCGGAGCATCCGCCTGACGCTCGCCGAGCGCCCGCGCATCCTCCCGCGCTGAGCCGGCGCCCCAGCGCCGGGCGACGTCGGGCGGGCGTCGCCGGCCCGACGTCGCGGCCGCCGTCCGCGGGGCCGGTCGCCTCGCGGCGTCAGCCGGCGAACGCGGCGTCGACCACCGCGCCGAGCCGCTCGTCGTAGGGCGGGTAGAGCAGGTCGATGGCGTCGTCGCGTCCCCGCACCACGACGCCCCGCGCGGTGCTGAACTCGCGGAAGCCCTCGATGCCGTGGTGGCGGCCCATGCCGCTCGTGCCGCTGCCGCCGAAGCCGAGCGTCGGCACCGCCCCCTGCAGCGCGCAGGCGTTGATGCACGCCCCGCCCGAGCGCGCGGCGCGCACGATCGCCTCGCACTCGGCGGGATCCTCGCCGAAGACGTAGAGCCCGAGGGGCCGGTCGGTCGCGTCGATCGCCGCGACCGCCTCGCCCAGGTCGTCGTAGGGCACGAGCGGCAGGATCGGACCGAACAGCTCCTCCCGGCTCACGCGCAGCGACGGGTCCGGGTCGATGACGAGCGAGAGCGGCAGCCGGCGCCCGTCGCGCGCGGCGCCCGGCTCGAGCTCGACGATCCGGGCGCCCGCCTCGCGCGCCTCGCGCAGCAGCGCCTCGATCCGGTCGCGATGGCGCTCGCTGATCATCCCGACGCAGTCGTCGGTCGTCGAGTGCCCCGGAACGCTCGCCGCGGCCCGGTCCACGAGCAGCTCGACGAGCTCCTCGAGTCGGTCCCGGGGCACGAGGACGTGGTCGACGCTGATGCACATCTGCCCGTTCTTGATGAGCTTCGTGCCGAGGATCGCCTCCGCCGCCGCGGCCCCCACGCCGCTGGGCGTGAGGACCGCCGGGCACTTGCCGCCGAGCTCCAGCGTCACCGGCACGAGGTGCTCGGCCGCGGCGCGCATCACCTCGCGCCCGACGCCGGGGCTGCCGGTGTACATCAGGTGGTCCCACGGCTGGCGCGCGAACGCGCGGGCGAGCTCGAGGCCGCCGACGCTCACCGCGACGTGGTCGGGGTCGAAGGTCTCCGCGACGAGCTCCGCGAGCAGCGATGCCGACGCGGGCGCCAGGTCGGAGGGCTTGATCACCACGCGGTTGCCGGCGGCGAGCATCTCCACGACCGGTCCGCAGGCGATCTCGAACGGGAAGTTCCAGGGCGCCATGTTCCCGACGACGCCCTTGGGCTCGTAGCGCATGCTCGCGCGGCCGCTGCCGTACATCGCCGGGTCGATCGCACGCTCCTCCTCGGCCATCCAGCCGGCGAGCTCGTCGATCGCGATCGCGGCGCGGCCGGCCGGGGCGAGGATCTCGATGAGGTCGGTGAACCGCGACGGATGCCCGCCGAAGTCCTCGTCGACGGCGGCACGGATCCGCGCCCGGTTGCCGACGAGCATCCCCGCGAGCGCCCGCAGGTGCGCGACGCGGCGCTCGAGGCTCGGGTAGGGGTCGGCGCGGAACGCCGCCCGCTGTGCGGCGATCGTCTCCCGCAGCGCGGCGATCGCGCCGGCGTCGTCGTCGGTCGCCTCGCGGGCGACGATGGTGGAGCTGGCCAGGGTCATCGGTCCTCGTCCTCTCGGTCGGTCGGGCCGTCGCCACGCGGCGGCCGGGGGTCTCGGCGCTCAGGCGGGCGCGGTGGCGGGGCGGCGTGCGGGCACGAGCTCCAGCGGCGCGCGGACGTAGCCGTCGACGAAGCACGAGCGGATCCGCACGGCGTCGCCGACGAGGCGGAGGTCGTCCGTACGCGCGATGAGCTCCTGGAAGAAGACGGTCAGCTCCATCCGTGCGAGCCCGGCACCGAGGCAGAAGTGCCGCCCGCCGCCGCCGAAGGCCTGGTGCGGGCAGCGCTTCGCCCCGCGCGTGACGTCGAAGACGTCGGGGCGGTCGATCGCGCGCGGGTCGCGGCTGGCCGACGGCAACCACATGACGACCGAGTCGCCCTCGGGGATCTCGACGTCGCCGAGCGTCACCGGGCGGGTGGTCGTGCGGCGCTGGTGGGTGAACGCCGGGCGCCAGCGCAGGAGCTCCTCGATCGCCTGGGGCACGAGCGACGGGTCCTCGCGCAGGAGGCGCAGCTGGTCGGGGTGCTCCAGGAGCGTCAGGACGCCGCTGGCGATCGTCCCCTTCGTCGAATCGATCCCGGCGGCGAAGAGCTGGCTGAAGATCCCGACCTGCTCCTCGCGGCTCAGGCCCTCGCCCTCGCCCGCGGCGACGCCGAGCGCGGTGATCAGGTCGTCGGCCGGGTGCTGCTCGCGCTCCAGCAGGAGTCCCATGAGGTACGCGGCGGAGGCCGCGAGGGCCTCGTCGCCGCGCATGCCGCCGGCCACCGCGTCGTCGGCGTTGAGGAACGCGTCGGTCCAGCGGTCCAGCTGGGCACGGTCGGCCTCGGGCACGCCGATGAGGTCGGCGACGGTCGCGTTGGCCAGCGGTCCGGCGAGGTCGTGGACGAGGTCGCAGCGGCCGCGCTCGAGCGCGGCGTCCAGCAGCGCGGCGACGCGCTCCCGCATCCCCTCGCCGAGGCCCCGCACCCGCCAGGGCGTGAACGCGCGGTTCACCGTGCCGCGCATCCGGGCGTGCTCGGCGCCGTCCTTGCCGATCATCACGCTGCGCTGGACGTCGAGCGAGCCGACCTCGGCGGCGCGCATCGTGAAGCCACCGCGCCAGGAGGAGAACGTCTCGGGGTCCTTGCTGACCGTCGTGACGTCGGCGGCGCGGGTGACGCTCCAGAACCCGGGCTGGTCGACCTCCGGCCAGTCGTCCGGGGCGGCCGTCCACATCACCGGGGCCTCGTCGCGCATCCGGCGGAAGAGCTCGTGGGGCGGGCCGTCGGCGAAGGTGTCGAGGTCGCCGAGGTGCGTCTCGAAGGGGCTGAATCGCTCGGGCATCTCGCGATCGACGCTAGCCCCGCCCCGCCGCCGCGAACCTGTGCGTCCCTGCCCGGTCGCGGCACGTCGTCCGTGCGGATCCGTCACCCCGCGCGGGCCGCGGGCGGCGATACTCGCTCGGTGGCGGGGAGGAGCGCGGAGCGGGCCGAGGCGCTGGTGCGGCGCGTGGCCGAGGAGGCCGACGGGGATCGGGACGAGCTCGTCGGCCTGATCCTCGAGCGGCTGCGCGCGAGCCTGCCGGAGTTCTTCGCCGACGCCGACGTCGCGCGCGACATGGCCGCCGCCGTCGCCGCGAACGCCGCTCGGCTGCACCAGCTCCTCGCCGAGCCGACGCCGCGCAGCGCCGCGCTGCCGATCGAGGCCGAGGACCTGCTGCAGAGCACGATCCAGCACGGGATCCCGCTGATCTCGCTGCTCGAGGCCTACCGTGCCGCGCAGGGCGTCGCCACCGACTGGTGGCAGGCGCGCCTGGCGGCGATCGCCCCGCCGGCGCTCCTGCCCGCGGCGACGCGGCGCCTGCAGGCACGGATCGTCACGTACATCGACGTCGCGGCGGTCGGCATCCGCGAGAGCTACGAGCGGGAGCGTCGCGCGCACGAGACGAGCCCGGACGGGCGCCGCGCCCATCTCGTCCGGCGGCTCCTGGCCGGAGAGCGGATCGACCCCGACGCGGCGGCCCGGACCCTGAACCACCCGCTCACCGGCCACCACGTGGCGCTCGTCCTCTGGCGGGCGCGGGAGAGCGCGGCACCGGACGCCCTCGACGTCGCGCTGGAGCGCGTCGGGGCCGCGCTCGCGCCGGCCCGCGTCCTGCGCACGACGACCCGCCACCGCGCCTACGCCTGGTGCAGCACCCACGGCGAGCTCGACCCGGCCCGCGCTGCGGCCGTCGCGTGCCCGGCGGGCGTCGGCGTGGCGATGTCGGGTCGCCACCACGGGGTCGCGGGGTTCGTCCGGGCCCACCGCGAGGCGCTGCGCACGGCGGAGCTCGTGCGGGAGGCGGGCCTCGGCGGCGACGGGCGGATCGCCCTGCACGAGCGGTTCGAGCTCGTGGCGCTGCTCGCCCGCGAGCCCGACGACGCGGCCCGGTTCGTGACGCGGGTGCTCGGCCCGCTGGCCGAGGACCGGACGGCCGCCGCCCGCACCCGCGTCACCCTGCAGGCCTATCTCGCGGCCGGCTCGAGCCGCTCGCGCGCCGCCGCGCGGCTCGGCGTGCACCGCAACACCGTCGCGAGCCGGCTCGCCGCGGTCGGCCCGCTCGTGGACGCGCTCGACACCGACCCCGAGCCCTCGCGCCGGCTCGAGGTCGAGCTCGCGCTGCACGTCGTCGCGCAGCTCGGGCCGGTCGAGCGGACCGCGGCCGGCGGGGTCGCGTTCCGCCGGCGGCGCTGACGGCGCGGCTCCCCGAGCCGCACCCGGACCGCCGCCCCCGAGGCACCGCGCCGCGGGGGGCGGGCGGTCGCGGTGCGGCGCTCAGGCCGGCACGGCGTGCCGCGCGAAGTGCTCCAGCAGGGCTTGGGCGCATGCCTCGGGCTGCTCGAGCGCGACGGAGTGCCCGGCGCCCTGCACCCGCACCCAGCGACCGCCGGCGGCCTCCGCGAGCCGCTCGTCGGAGAGCGGCGGCGGGTAGGCGTGGTCCTCGGCGCCCGAGATCGCCAGGACGGGCACGGTGCAGCCCGCGAGCTCCTCCACGACGGAGGCGCGGTGGATGACCTCGTGCGCGCTGTCGGCGATCGCGGGGGAGAGCGCCGCCATCCGCTCGCGCCACGGCCCCACGAGCTCCGGCCGCGACGCGAGCGACGTGTCGCCGAACATGATGTGCAGCAGCACGTCGATCGCCGGCGCGGCGCCCTCCTCCCCGAGGCGCTCCACGAGCGGCGCGAACGCCGCGAGCTGGTGCTCCTCCTCGGCCGAGGAGCCCAGGGCGCCGACCGTCCGCACGAGCTCGGGGTGCCGCGCGGCGAGGCGCAGGCCGACGAAGCCGCCCATCGAGTTGCCGACGACGTGCGCGGGAGCGAGGTCGAGGCGGCGCAGCAGCGCCGCCGCGTCGGCGGTGCGCGCGTCCATGGTCAGCCGCTCGCGGGGCGCGCCCGGCGTCCGTCCGTGGCCGCGCTGGTCGTAGGCGATCGTCCGGAACCCGGCGTCCTGCAGCAACGCGGCGAGCGGGTCGAACATCCGGTGGTCGAAGAAGAGGGAGTGGCTCAGGAGGACCGGCACGCCGTCGGCCGGGCCGCCCTCCTCGTAGGCGATCGTCGTGTCGTCGAGCTCGAGCGTGCGCATGGTGCCTCGCGGGTCGTGGACGGCGGTGCGTGGACCGCGTGGCGGTCCTGTGCGAAGCTCGCACCCGGGCGAGGTCCCGGCGACCGGATCCGCGCACGGACGCACCGGATCCGCGCGGAGCGCCCGCGAGGCGATGCTCGAGTACGCGGTCAGCGGAGCGACGACGACGGCGGTCGACCCGGACGACCGCGTCGCGGCCTGGCGCGACCACGTGCGGGAGAACCACGGGCCGCTGCAGGTGCGCGTCGGCGACCCGCGCGGCTTCGTCGGCGGCACCGTCGTGCAGCGCGGCGGCGGGCACCAGCTCGTCGAGTTCTGGTCCGGCGAGGCGCGCTACGTCCACGGCGCCGCGGCCGCTCGGACGATCGACGACGACCACGTCCGGATCTTCCTGCCGCTGCGCGGCGCGCTGCGGCTCGGCGGGACGGGCGAGCCGGTGACGCTGCGTCCCGGGCAGGCCGGCGTGCTGGCCGCCGGGCCGCTCCTGCTCGAGCACGCCGCCGGCGCGCGTGCGTGGGTCCTGACGGTGCCCGGGGAGCGCTGGCCGGCGACCGCACCCGGGCCCGAGCCGGTCGTCCTGCGCGCGGACCGGGGGCTGCCGGGCATCGCGGCGACGCTCGTGCGGGAGCTCTCCGCGCGCCGCGACGAGCTGCGCGGCGGGGAGTTCGCCGAGCTCGGCGACCGGGTGGCGGAGCTCTGGGCGCGCTGCGTGGCGAGCCCCCGCGACGGCGGACCGCTCGCCGAGCTCGCCGCGGCGGCGACCGCCGAGGCGCGACGGCGCTCCGACGACCCGGCGCTGACCCCGGCGGGGCTCGCCGAGGCCCTCGGCTGGTCGCTGCGGCAGGTCCAGGCGGCGCTGCAGCTGCGGGGCACGACGCCCGCGGCCGCGATCCGGACCGCGCGGCTGCTCCGCGCCCACGCGCGGCTGGCCGCACCCGAGTGGGACCACGTCGGCGTCCTCGACGTCGGGACCGCGTGCGGGTTCGGCTCGGCGAGCACGTTCCACGCCGCGTTCCGCGACCGCTACGGGATCTCCCCGGGCGCGCACCGCCGTCGGGCACGGGCCGCGCGGTGATCGGATCCGCCGCCCCGTGCACGCGGCGTTGACGATCGGGCGCGGAGCGCTCGCTAGGGTCGGAGGCGATGACCGAGTCCGCCGAGCAGCCGCTGGTCCTCGTCTCCAACCGCGGTCCGGTGACCTTCGACACCGACGGCTCGATCAGCCGCGGAACGGGCGGCCTCGTCACGGCGCTCACCGGCCTGGCCTCGCACCGCCGGGCGACGTGGATCGCCAGCGCGATGGGCCGCGGCGACGCCGACCGCTCGCGCGACGCCGGCGGCAAGGCGTTCACCGTCGACTCCCCGGCCGGCGGCTCGTACGACGTGCGGCTCGTCGTCTCCGACGAGGTCGCCTACGAGCGCTTCTACTCGATCATCGCCAACCCGATGCTCTGGTTCATCCAGCACTACCTCTGGGACCAGAGCAACGCGCCGGACATCCGGGCGCACGAGGTCGAGGCGTACGAGTACGGCTACAAGCTCGTCAACCAGGATCTCGCCGACGCGGTCGTCGAGGAGATCGAGGGCCAGAGCGAGCCGGTCGTGATGGTCCACGACTACCACCTGTACCTCCTGCCGCAGATGGTCCGCGAGCGGCGGCCGGACGCGTTCCTGCACCACTTCGTCCACATCCCGTGGTCGCAGTCCGACAGCTGGCGCGTGCTCCCGACGAAGATCCGGGAGGAGCTCTACCGCGGGATCCTCGCCAACGACATCGTCGGCTTCCACACCCGCAACTACCGGCGGAACTTCCTGCAGTGCTGCGAGGACCTGCTCGACCTCGAGGTCGACCACAAGCGGGGGGTCGTCCACATCGACGACCGCGAGGTCTGGGTGCGGGCCTACCCCCTGCCGATCGACGCGAAGGCCACCCGCGAGGTCTCGCGCCGGGCCCGCGTGCGCGAGTTCGAGGACGAGCTCCTGCGGCGGCGGCGCGACTTCCTCATCCTGCGCGTCGACCGCGCCGACCTCTCGAAGAACGTCCTGCGCGGCTTCACGGCCTTCGACCTCTTCCTCGAGCAGCACCCGGAGTTCGCCGAGCGGGTGACGTTCATGGCGCAGCTCATGCCCTCGCGGACCGACGTGCCGGAGTACCGGGAGTACCTCGAGCGGATCGAGGCGCTCGTCGCGGTCGTCAACCACCGCCACGGCACCCCGGACTGGATGCCGATCCAGCTGAAGCTCCGCGACGACGTCGAGGAGGCGATGGCCGCCTACCGCCACTACGACGTCCACATCGTCAACGCGATGTTCGACGGCATGAACCTCGTGGCGAAGGAGGGGCCGATGGTGAACGAGCGCGACGGCGTCTCGATCCTGTCGGAGAACACCGGTGCCCACGAGGAGCTCGGCGAGTTCGCCCTGACGGTGAACCCGTTCGACGTCCAGTCGCTCGCCAACGCGATCCACCGCGCGCTGACGATGAGCGGCGAGGAGCGCGAGCACCGCATCACCGGCCTGCGCGAGACGATCACCCGTCGCGATCCGGGCGACTGGATCGACGAGCAGCTCGCCGACATCCGTCGCAAGGACGAGGGCGGCAGCGCCGACGCGGCGACCGTCGCCGACGACGTCGACTGATCGGCGCGGGTCCCGGGCCGCCGCCCGTCGGCCCGGCCCCGGCAGGACCGGTGGCGGCGGGGCGCGACGCGCCTCGTCGACCTCGGAGGCAGCCCGGGCACGCTGGCCGCGGTGGCGACCTGGCGCGGCGGCGGTGGTGGCGACTCGGCACGGTGGCCGCGGCGACGACCTGGCTCGGCGGGGCAGCGGTGGCGACGCGGCACGGTGGCCGCGGTCCCCGACGCGCCTACGGCTGGCCGAACTCGGAGGACGCATCGGAGGGCCGTCCAGGGCGCCGGGGCGCCGGGGCCGGGCGGGCCTGGGCCGGGGCCGGGCGCACCACCACCGCCGGCGCGGGACGGACGGCGGGAGCCGGCCGCCGCGGCGCCGGCCGGACCCCCGGGCCGGCCCGGCCGGCCCGCCCGGCGCGCGGGCGACGTGCGGCGGACGCGCGCCGTCGC
>JALRCL010000372.1 GCA_023268575.1 Patulibacter sp. | reverse complement strand
GAGGTCGAGGCGGCCGAGTCCTTCGAGCTGCCCGGGGCGGATCTGTCCCACGAGGAGCTGGCGGTCCAGGTCGTCCCCAAGAAGCAGGACGAGTTCACGTGCTCGTCGTGCTTCCTGGTGCACCACCGCTCGCAGCTCGCTGGGGAGCGCAACGGGCAGCCCATCTGCCGCGACTGCGACTACTGATCGGCGGCCCCTGACCAGGGGCCTCGCGCCGACACGCGTTCGGAGATCGAGCCCGGCATCGAGATCGGTGCCGGGCTCCTTTGCGCCCGAGAACGGGTCGAGACCTCATCCCTGAGCCGCTCGAATGACCGGGGTGGCGCAGCGTCCTTCGACAGGCTCAGGGACCGGGGTGGGGCTCAGCGGCGGCGCCTGCGCTTCTTCCGTCCGGGCTTCTCGTCCTCGGGCTTGGGCAGCGGCACGGGCTCGGACCTCGTGATCGGCTTCATGCCGGGGGGCAGCTCACCGGTGGACCGCACCCAGTACGTCGTGGCGTAGCGGCGCACGAGCAGCTTGACCAGCTCGACGAGAGCGCCGCCCACGACGGCCCACGCCACGGCCTCGCGCGTCGCGACCTCGGGATGACGACCGTTGACGGGCGGCTTCTTGCCGGTGACGGCACGCCACGAGACCTGCGAGACCTCGCGGGCCACGAGCCCGGCGGCCAGCGTGGAGCCCCGGTCGAGCAGCTTCCAGGCGCTCTTGCTGCCCGCGCCCTGCTTGGGCTTGCGGGTCGACGACGTGGTCGTGGGTGCCTTCGTGGCGGCCTTCTTCGCCGCGCGACGCTTGCTACGCCTGCCCATGGGGGTCCTCCTGGGATCGGGTGCTGCTGCCCCGGCCGGTGAGCTCGTCGACGGCGGCGACGAAGGCCTCGGGACGACGACTCGAGACGAGCCAGTAGGGCGTGGGGTCGGTCGGGTCGGCGACGGCGAGGACGACGCCACGATCGACGTAGGGACGGGTCATGAGCCAGGCGCGGGCGTCGGCGCGCGGGCCGAGCCGCTCCCGCAGCTCGGCCGGTCCGAGCGCCTCGGCGATGCCGACGTGCGCCGCGTCGAGGCTGGCCCGTCCGACCCGGACGCCGGCGTCGTCGACGACCAGCAGCACGGAGCCGTAGGACCAGACGGAGGCGGCCGCGACCAGGGCGCCCGCCGCGGCCGCGACGACGGCGAGCGTCGGCGTGGCGGCGACGTAGACGATCCAGCCGCACACGAGAGCGAACACGGCGGCGCCGACCCACCAGGCGGGAGGGGCGACGAGGCGCTCGCGGTGTCGGGGCACACCCTCAGCCTGCCGCATCCGGGGAGGATCCGCGTCGGTAGGGTCGCGCGCATGGTGCAGATCGCCCTCACCCGGCTCGACCCGGGACTGCCCGTCCCGTCGTACGCGCACGCGGGAGACGCCGGCGCCGACCTGCATGCCGCGGAGCCCGTCTCGTTGGGGCCGGGGGAGCGCGCGCTCGTGCCGACCGGCGTGGCGATCGCGCTGCAGGAAGCCGTGGCCGAGATAACCGCGCTGGACGGGTATGAGCTGAAGCGCATCATGCGGACCGGGACCGTCGCCACGGTCGACAACCGAAACTGGGAGTTGCGCGACCAGACCGGCCCGGTCCAAAGGCT